>CALLYN010000208.1 GCA_937858455.1 uncultured Kouleothrix sp. | reverse complement strand
TGCGCCCAAAAAAGGCCGTGCGAGCGCCGCCATGAAGCCCATGCGCCGCCACGCGGGCGCCACTCCGGCCGGCGAGTGTACTTCTGAGCCGGCCATGAATACTCTTAGCGGCCGCCAATATAATCCTGGAGCCGCCAATATAATCCTGGAGCCGCCAATATAATCCTGGGGCCGCTAATATAATCCTGGGGCAGGCTATCACAAATCCGAACCGGTTTGACGAAAGACGAAAGACGAAAGACAAAAGACCGCGCTGATGCGACCGTCTGTCTTTTGTCCTTCGTCCTAGCTGATGCGTCGCCTGTCTTTTGTCCTTCGTCCTGGCTGATGCGACCGTCTGTCTTTCGTCCTTCGTCCTGGCTGATGCGTCGTCTGTCTTTCGCCCTTCGTCCTGGCTGATGCGTCGCTGTCTTTTGTCCTTCGTCCTGGCTGATGCGTCGCTGTCTTTTGTCCTTCGTCCTGGCTGATGCGTCGTCTGTCTTTTGTCCTTCGTCCTGGCTGATGCGACCGTCCGTCTTTTGTCCTTCGTCCTGGCTGATGCGTCGTCTGTCTTTTGTCCTTCATCCTGGCTGATGCGTCGTCTGTCTTTTGTCCTTCGTCCTGGCTGATGCGTCGCCTGTCTTTCGTCCTTCGTCCTGCAAACAAAGACCGTAGACAGCGGCGCTCTTGACTCGCGCGCGGCACCGCGACTATAATTGGCGCGGCACGTGGCCGGGTGGCCGAGCTTGTGGCTTGAAGATAACTTGTTGGCGCTCACTGTCGTTCTATTAAGAGATAAAGTTTTTTGCATTGTTGACGTAGGAGACGACATGGCAGCACAAAATCTTCGCATCCCCGGCCCCACCGCCATGCCCGAGTCGGTGCGCGCGGCGCTGGCAAACCAAATGATCAACCACCGCGGCTCCGAGTTCAAGCTGCTGCTCGGCGAGGTGCGCGCCCGCCTGGCCAGTATCTTCGCCACCCAGAACGAAATCCTGTGCTTTACATCCTCGGGCACCGGCGGCCTCGAGGCGGCGATCGTCAACCTGTTCTCGCCCGGCGACCGCGCGCTGATGGTGGTGGGCGGGGTGTTCGGCGAGCGCGCCGCCGCGATCGCCCAGGCCTTCGGCGTGAATGTGACGCGCCTCGAGCACTCGTGGGGCAGCGCGTGCAGCCCGCTGGCGCTACGCGACGCGCTGCGCGCCAACCCCGACGTGAAGGCGGTGTACCTGACCCACAACGAAACCTCCACCGGCGTCACCAACCCGATCGGCCGGCTGGCCCAGATGATCCACGACGAGAGCAATGCGCTGATCCTGGTCGACTCGATCAGCGGCATCGGCGCGCTGCCGTTTGAAACCGACGCCTGGGGCGTCGACGTGGTGGTGTCGGCATCGCAGAAGGCCTTCGGCTGCCCGCCCGGCCTGGCGATGCTCAGCGTCAGCCCGCGCGCCTGGGAGGCGGTCGCGAACTCGCGCATGCCGCGCTTCTACTGGGATTTCCGGCGCCTGCGCGAGGCCCACAACGAGGGCTCGACACCCTACACCCCGGCGGTGTCGGTGTTCTACGGCCTCAGCGCGGCGCTCGACCTGATGGAGCAGGAGGGCGCGTCGGCGCGCTTTGCCCGCCACCAGCGCGCCGGCGACCTGGTGCGCAACGCGGTGCTCGACATGGGCCTGGGCCTGTTCGCCGACCCGCCCCACAACTCGAATGTGGTCACGGCGATCACGCTGCCCGAGGGCGTCGCGCCGAAGGATGTGCGCGACGAGCTGCGCGCGCGCTATAATACGGTGATTGCCGGCGGACCCGAGCGCCTGAAGGATAGCATTATTCGCATTGGCCACCTGGGCTTCTTCGCCGAAGACGACCTGACGCTCACGCTGGAGCAGCTCGATACGGTGGTGAAGAGCCTCACGCCCAAGGCGTGATCGAAACGGTTGGGGCCGGCACGGCGCCGCCCCTCAACCCAGCGTCGCTTGCTGAACGTATTGCATTGGCGAACCGTGGGCCGCGCGCCCGCCTTACGCCGGTGCAATACGCTCTTTGTTTTTATGACTTGCGCAGTTGGCGGGCTCAGCCTTCGGCAGAGCAGCGTTAGCGCTACAACAAGCGGAGGTTCGCTCAATGGATCGGATTCTCGTCACCGAGACAATCGCCGAGGAAGGGCTGGCAGCCCTACGCGCGGCCGCGCAGGTCGACGTGCGCACCGACCTCGACAAGGCCGGGCTGCTGGCGGCGCTGCCCGAGTACGACGCGCTGGTGGTGCGCAGCGGCACCAAAGTGACCGCCGAAGTGCTGGCGGCGGGCACCAGGCTGCGCGTGGTCGGCCGCGCCGGCACCGGCGTCGACAATATCGACGTCGACGCGGCCACGCGCCGTGGTATTGTGGTGGTGAACGCGCCCGCATCGAACAGCGTGGCCGTGGCCGAGCTGACGGTGGGCCTGATCTTGGCGCTCGCGCGCCAGCTGCCGCAGGCCCACGGCTCGCTGCAGGGCGGCAAGTGGGAGCGCAACAAGTTCATGGGCTTCGAAGTGCGCGGCAAGACACTCGGCCTGGTGGGGCTGGGGCGCATTGGCGCCGAGGTGGCCCGCCGCGCGCGCGGCCTCGAGATGGACGTGCTGGCCTACGACCCGGTGGTGTCGACCGACCGCGCCGCGCAGCTGGGCGTGACGCTCGCGACGCTCGACGAGGTGCTGGCGCGCAGCGATTTTGTGTCGCTGCATGTGCCGCTGGTCGAATCGACGCGCAACCTGATCAACGCGGCGCGGCTGGCGCAGATGAAACCCAGCGCCCACCTGATCAACGCCGCGCGCGGCGGGATCGTCGACGAGGCCGCGCTGGCCGACGCGCTTGAGCGCCGGGTGATCGCCGGCGCGGCGTTCGACGTGTTCAGCAAAGAGCCGCCCACCGACAGCCCGCTGCTCGGCCACCCGCGCGTGATCACGCTGCCGCACCTCGGCGCATCCACCGTCGAGGCCCAGATGCTCACCGGCGTCGACGTAGCCGAGGGCGTGGTCGACGCGCTGCGCGGCGCGACGCCGCGCTACGCCGTGAACGCGCCGTTTGTGGCGCCCGAGGAGTGGAGCGTGCTGATGCCGTACATCACGCTCGGCCGCAAGCTCGGCGCGCTGTGCACCCGGCTGATCAACGAGCCGGTGCGCGTGTACGAGCTGGAATACCTCGGCGAGCTGGCCGAGGTCAGCCAGGCGCCCGTGCGGCTGGCGGTGCTGCAGGGCCTGCTCGACGGCGTGTGCGAGCAGCGCGTGACGCCGGTGAACGCGCCGCTGCTGGCGCGCGAGCGCGGCATGAAGTACACCGAGCGCTCCTCGCGCGACGCCGAGCATTTCGCCGGGCTGCTGGTGCTGCGCGCGATCGGCGCCGACGGCTCGCACGACTTCGCCGGCACCGTGTTCCGCGACGAAGCCCACGTCGTCGAAGTCGACGGCTACTGGGTCGACTTTGTGCCGTCGGGCGCGCTGATGTTCACGTACCACCGCGACCGCCCCGGCATGATCGGGCGCGTCGGCACGCTGCTCGGCGGCGCCGACGTGAATATCTCGGGCATGTATGTGGGCCGCATGGCGCCGCGCGAGCAGGCTATGATGGTGCTGACGCTCGACGACGCGGTGCCGGCCGATGTGCTCGACACGATCCAGGGCGAAGACGACATCCAGCGCGCCGTGGCGGTGGTGCTGTAGCGCCAGCGCGCCCGCGCATACGCGCGGCAGAGCTACACGTGCGGAGGATGGGCGGGCGCAATGCGCCCGCCCCTCCTCCGCACGTGTATGTCCGGGCGGCGCCGGCCTCTCCCTGATCTGCCCGGCACTCCAGCCAAAGCGAAACCCAATACGGTGTACAATAGCGCGCGATAGAGCCAGGGCCTACGCAGCTGCGTGTGTGCGGTTTTCTGCGCTCCGCGCGAAAAAACCGCACGCAGAGACAATGGCTGAGTACTTTGTCAACGACGTTTCCTTGTATCGCCCGAAGCGAAGAAATGCCATGTCATGCTGAACGAAGCTCCGCCCCCTCAAGCGATACACAGCGGTTTGCAGCGAGATGGTGAGCGAAGCGAACCATGACAATGACATGCGAGGAGACTTCGTTGACAGTGTAGTAAGCCCTGATTGCATTCCTCATAGCAACGCGCGGAGCGACTGAGCATGGAAAGAAACCCCACGACAAAGCAGCCATCGCCCCCGGCCTGGCTTGGCGCCGCGATGGACTTCTGCGTTGCCAAAACGCGCCAGAACCTAGCAACGCTCGCCAGCTTTCCCGAGCGCACCGAGGGCGGAAAGTGGGTGCAGATCGACCCCGCGCTGCGCGGCTGGTGGGTCGGCGGGCACTGGGTCGGGCTGCTGTGGCTGGCCTATGCGGCCAGTGGCGACTCGGCGCTTCAGCTGGCCGCGCGCGAGTGGGCGTACCGCCTTGTGCCACGCCAGCCCGAGCAGATCGATCACGATCTTGGCTTTCTGTTCGAGCTGGGCTTCGTGCTAGGCTACCAGCTCACCGGCGATGCCAGCCTCAAGCAGCCGGCGCTCGAGGCCGCCGAAATGCTCGGAGGCCGCTTCAACCCGCGCGGGCAGTATATCCAGGCGTGGGGCGCGCTGGATGCCTCGCCCGAGCTGCGCGGGCGAACGATCATGGACACGATGATGAACCTCGATCTGCTGTTCTGGGCAGGCAAAGAAACCGGCAATCCGAGCTATGCGGAAATCGGCGCGGCCCACGCGCGCACCACCCTAGCCCGCCACCTTCGCGCCGACGGCAGCACCGCGCACGTCTGCGACTTTGACCCAGACACAGGCGCATTCCTTACACAGAATACCCACCAGGGGCTGAGCGCAACCTCGTGCTGGAGTCGCGGCCAGGCGTGGGGGGTATACGGGTTTGCCGACTGCTACCGCGCGACCGGCGACCCGGCCTTTCTGCACGCCAGCCGCCGCCTGGTCGAGTACATCTGGCCTCGGCTGCCAGCCGACTTGATCCCATTCTGGGACTACGACAGCCCGCTGCTGCCACATGATGTACGCGACAGCTCGGCGGCGGCGATTGTAGCGGCGGGCCTGCTCAACCTTGCGGCTGTCGAAGACGATGCCGGCCTGGCGGAGACATGGCGAGGCCGGGCGATCGACATACTTGCATCGCTCTGGCAGAGCTACACCAGCCGCAACACCGGCGAAGAGAGCATACTGCTGCACGGCACGCGCTCTAAACCGCATGGCCTGATGGATCACGGCCTGATCTACGGCGATTATTACTTTGTCGAAGCCTTGATGCGCGTAGCAAAGCCGGGGCTGGTTATTTCCTGACGCCGCTCTGCGAAGGCCGAGCGCGCCAACTGCGTACGTTCTAAAAACGATAGCCAAAGGAGCCTGCTATGGAAGACAGCGGTGCCGACGCGCGCTTCGCACAGCTCTGTGAGCTAGCCGCGCGCGAGATGGAGCGATTAGCCGTGCCCGGCGTAGCGATCGGCGTGACCGACGGCGATCGCGAGCACGTCGCGGGCCTGGGCGTCACCAGCATCGACAACCCGCTGCCGGTCGACGCCGACACGCTGTTCCAGATCGGCTCGACGAGCAAGACGATCACGGCGACGGCAGCCATGCGCCTGGCCGAGCAGGGCCGGCTGAGCCTCGACGCGCCGGTGCGCGAGTACTTGCCGGATCTGCGGCTCGCCGACGAGGGCGTGGCCGCGCGCGTGACGCTGCGGCACCTGTTCAACCACACAGGCGGCTGGGCCGGCGACTACTTCGACGACCTCGGCGGCGGCGACGACGCGCTGGCGCGGATCGTCGAGCGCATGCGCGACCTGCCGCAGCTCACCCCGCTGGGCGAGGTCTGGTCGTACAACAACGCGGGCTTCTACGTGGCCGGCAGGGTGATCGAGGTGGTGAGCGGCGCCACCTTCGAGCGCACGATCGACGAGCTGGTGCTGGCGCCGCTGGGGATGCGGCGCTCGCTGTTCTTCGCGGGCGATATCATGACCTACCGCTTCGCCGCCGGGCACCTGAACTCGTTTGAGCCGGGCGCGCCGCGCGCGGTGGTGGCGCGGCCGTGGCCGCTGGCGCGCACCGCGCAC
>CALLYN010000207.1 GCA_937858455.1 uncultured Kouleothrix sp. | reverse complement strand
CCGGTGCGGCTGCGCGCGGCGCTGGCGATCGCGCCGCGCCGCGCCGCCGGCATGGGCTGCTTCACGATCGTCTTCGCTATGCTGGCGCAGATCATTACCTCAATGCTGAGCGTGATCTGCATCTGCCCGATGTACGTGGCCGGCTTCGCCCTGATTGGCGCGCTGGTTGCCGGCAGCCGAGCCGGGGCCGTGCCGGCCGGCATTGCAATCGTCGGCATCGCGCTGTTCGGCTTCTACGGCTCGCTGATGCTCTCGGGCGCCAGCGGTGGCGGCCTGTTCTATGGCCTGCAGCCATGGGTGCAGGAGCAGCTGCCCTTCGGCGCGAGCCTGCAGCGCAGCATCGACCTGATCGTGTACCGGCTGGGGCGTAACCTGCTAGCCTGGCTGATCGGCGCGCTGCTGCTGGCCGCCGCCGGCCTGACGGTCAGCGCTACGATCGGCGTGCTGCTGCCGCTGCCGCTGATCTACGCGCTCGGCGACTCGCCGGCCACCCAGGCGATTGCGGCCGTGGCTTGGGCGCTCGGCCTCATGGTGATCCTGCCGCCGCTGCCGATCTGGATGGCCTTGCTCTACCGCCACAACCGCGCCGCCTTCGACGGCGACGACCTGCAGGCCAAGGTGAATGAGTGGTGCAAGGCCGAAGCTTCAGTGTAGAACGGACATGAGAAGCCAGCCCGCGCGCCTCTGGCTGCTGGCTTTCGGGGGGAAATATGCTCACACACGACATCGCCACGCGCATCCGCGCCGAGGCCGGCAAGGTGCTGGTAGGCCAGGAAGAGCCGTTCAACCATATGCTGATCGCGCTGCTCAGCGGCGGCCACGTGCTGCTCGAAGGCGTGCCCGGCACCGCCAAGACGCTGATGGCCAAGACGCTGGCGGCGCTCACGCAGGCCGAGTTCAAGCGCGTGCAGTTTACGCCCGACCTGATGCCCTCCGACGTGATCGGAACCCAGGTGTTCGAGCTCGCCAGCAGCCAGTTCCGCCTGCGCAAAGGCCCGGTGTTCACCAACGTGCTGCTGGGCGACGAGATCAACCGCGCGCCGGCCAAAACCCAGAGCGCGCTGCTCGAGGCTATGGAGGAGCGCCAGGTGACGATCGAGGGCCAGCGGCTGGCGCTCCCCGAGCCATTCTTCGTCGCCGCCACCCAAAACCCGATCGAGTACGAGGGCACTTACCCGCTGCCCGAAGCCCAGCTCGACCGCTTTCTGTTCAAAGTGCTGGTGAGCTACGCGCCGCAAGACGTGGAAATTGAGGTGCTGCGGCGCTACCACCAGGGCTTCGACGCGCGCCGGCTCGAGGCTGCCCGGCTTGAGCCAGTGCTTACCCCCGACCTGCTGGCGCAGTGCCGCGCCGAGATCGCCGCCGTGCAGGTCGACGATGGGATCTTGAAATATATCACCGATATCGCCCTCGCCAGCCGCAAAAGCCTCGACCTGCTGCTGGGCGGGTCGCCGCGCGCCTCGATCGGGCTGCTGCTCGCGGCGAAGACCTGGGCGGCCATGCAAGGCCGCGCGTTCGCCGTCCCCGACGATGTCAAGTTCCTGGTGCGGCCGGTGTACCGCCACCGCGTCATCCTCAAGCCCGAGGCCGAGATCGAAGGCATGAACGCCGACACGGCGATAACCCGCATTCTGGCGAAGATCGAGGTGCCGAGGTAGCGCGTGCCGCCTGTTGGCTTCGGCGCAGAACGTCGCCAGGCTCGCCTGGTATCGTAGCTCGCAACTCGATTAGAAGCTACGCAGTTGGCGCCCTCAGCCTTCGGCAGAGCGGTACTATAATCTCCATATCGTGTCCATTTTCCGCGCGGAGTGCGGAAAATGGACACAGAAGATGAACAAGTACCACGCTGCCGTAGGCTCAATCCCGTACCATAAGGAAGCCGAATCACGCAAGTGCGTAACTCCTAATGGATATTCACAGCTCAGAGCGTGTATGATCCCCACTTTCCGCCTGCTCATATTTCTGCTGCTTGGGTCGCTGCTGGTGGCCGGCGTGGCGCTGGCCCCCACGCTGCTGTGGCTGGCGCTGGCCTACACCCTGGCCGTCGGCGCGCTGGTGGCGGCCGACTACTTCGTGACGCCCAGGCCCGACGCGATCGAGGCCGAGCGGATCAACGACACCAAGCTCTCGATCGGCGCCGACAACCTGGTGACGCTGCTCTTGGCCAACCGCAGCCCGCGCGCGCTGAGCCTGCAGGTGCGCGACGAGTACCCGTACGAGCTCACCAGCGACACCGTGATCGCCACGGCAGATGTCGCGCCCTACGGCCTGGCCGAGCTGCGCTACCACCTGCGGCCACAGCGGCGCGGCCAGTACGCCTTCGGCGACATCAACGTGCGCTACCTGAGCACGCTGAAGACGTTCGTGCGCCAGGCGCGCTACCCCGCCGCCGCGCCGGTGAAAGTCTACCCCAATGTGCTCGACGTGCGTAAGTACGATCTGCTGGCGCGCAAAGGGCTGCTGCTCGAGCTGGGGCTGCGCGCCGCCCGGCAGTATGGCCAGGGCAGCGAGTTCGAGCGGCTGCGCGAGTACAACACCGACGACGAGTTCCGCCGAATCGATTGGAAGGCTACCGCCCGGCGCGGCAAGCCGATTGCCGCTGAGTACGAAAACGAGCGCAGCCAGTATGTGCTCAGCGTGCTCGACACTGGCCGGCTGATGCGCCCGCCGGTGGGCGACGAGAGCGATGCGCCTGGCCTGGCCAAGCTCGACTACGCGATCAACACCGCCCTGCTGCTCTCGTATGTCGCCACACTCAAGGGCGACCATGTGGGCCTGCTGACGTTCGCCGACGATGTGCGCACCTACCTGGCGCCCAAGCGCGGCAAGGGCCAGTTCTACCGCATGCTCGAGGCGCTCTACAACGTGCAGATCGAGCCCGTCGAGGCCGACTACGGCCGCGCGCTGGCCTACCTTGGGCTGAAGCACAAGCGCCGATCGCTGGTGGTGGTGTTCACCGACCTGGTGACGCTCGAGGCGGCCCGGCCGCTGATCGCGCAGATGGCCCACCTGGCGAAGCGCCACCTGCCGCTATGCGTGGTGATCTCGGACCCGAACATCACCAGCATGGCCGCGCAGCCACCGCGCGACTCCGGCGCGGTATACCAGCGCGCCGTAGCCGAGATGCTGCTCGACGAGCGCCGGGTGGTGCTCGACACCCTCAACCGCAGCGGCGTGCTGACGCTCGACGTGCCCGCCGACAAGCTCACCGTCGGCGTCATCAATACCTACCTTGAGCTGAAAGCCCGCGGCGCGCTCTGATACGCCCTTCGCTTGATCACTTTATACCAAATTCGCTTGATGACTTACACTTTGGTGGGGGTTTGGGGGCGGCTTCGCCGCCCCAAATTTCTTTTTCTTGTGCGGCGCTCGGCAAAGCCGGGCGCCGCACAAGAAAACACAAGTAATCAAACGGAGTTGGTATAATACGCGCGGGACAGAACGGAGCGAGAAAGCGAACACAATGATCCGAGTGCTGCGCGCGCTGTTCGATGGGCTGATCGGGCGCTGCCCGCGCTGCCATGCCGGCCGCATGTTCGAGCGCGGCTTCCGCATGCGGCGCGCCTGCCCGCGCTGCGGGCTGGAGTTCGAGCGATCGGTGGGCGAGATCACCGGCGGGATGGGCATCAACACCGTCGCCACGCTGCTGCTGATCACCGTTGCGTCGCTGGTGTTCGGCCGCGACCCTAGCATCCCGCTGGCGCCGCTATTGCTGGCCCTGGCAGCCTTCGCGATCGTCTTCCCGATCGCATTCTACCGCTCGTCGCGCGGGCTGTGGGCCAGCTTTCTCTTCCTCACCGGCGACAACGCCGAGCCCGACCAGGCTGGCCGAATGAGGTGACGCAGCGGAGAGTGCGCCGCGCTTCACCTGCGCAGCCGCGCCACCGCGTCGCGCACGTGCCCGGCCAGCACCTTCCAGTTGGCTTTGTTGGCCAGCCAGGCGCGCTCGCTTTTCAGCGGCTCGCCGAAGCGCACATGCACCTTCACCGGGCGGGGGATGGGCAGGCCGTTCTTCGGCAGCACGCGCGCGGTGCCGCCGAGCCACACCGGAATGATCGGCACATCGGGGAACTCGGCCGCGATCCGCCCGACGCCACTGCGAAACGGCCCGAGGTCGCCATTGCGGCTGCGCGTGCCCTCGGGGTAGAGCAGCACGCCGTAGCCCTCGCGCAGCGCGCGCACCACGTGGCGCAGCGGGTCGCTCGAGGGCGTGACCTTGCGCGGCACCGGGATGGTGTTGAACAGCACTCGCGAGATAAACTGGCGGAAGCCGTTGTCGAAGAAGTAATCTTGCGCGGCCGCGGCCACCACCCGCGCCCGCAGCGCGCGCGGCAGCGCCGCGAAGATCACCGCAGTGTCGGCGTGGCTGGCGTGGTTGGCCGCGAGCACAAATGCGCCGCTGGACGGCAGGTGCTCGATCCCATCAACTTCAAGCCGGCAGTAGAACCGTACAAACGCCAGAAATAATCGTGAAGGCAGGCCGATGCGCGCGATCGGATGGCGGCTGGTATACAGGCCCATGCTTGCTCCCACTGGTCGAACTGCGTCGTGTTCGAGTGCAGCATTATAGCATCTCGCGGCACTCGGCAGTGCCAATTCGAGCGTGCTATAATGGGCGCCAGCCACACAGGCGCCCCGGCGTGCGATGCTGGCCGGCGCAGGAGGTTCAGGCATGGAGCCACGCAGCTTTGAAGACCCGAGCGCCGAGCTTGAGCGGCTGGCCGAGGAGCAGATCAACGATCTCGACAGCACCGGCGACGAGCGCACCCGCCGCGGCCGCACCCGCCGCGAGCGCGTGCTGGCCCTGTACGGCCAGGGCGCGCTCCGCTCGGCGCAGGACAACTACCACGCCGCGCTGGTGATGCTCTACGGCGACGATGTTGCGCATTTCGAACTGGCTAAAACGTTCGCGCAGCGCGCTGGCGCGCTTGGCGAGCCCCGCGCCTGGTCGGTGATCGCCGCCTCGTGGGATCGCTCGCTGCTCGGCCGTGGCCAGCCGCAGCGCTTCGGTACTCAGTTTATTCGCGAGCACGGCCGCTGGTCGCTCGGCCAGGTCGATCCGCGGGTTACCGACGCGCAGCGCGCGCTGTATGGCGTGCCGCCGCTCTGGGTTCAGCAGCAGAATGCCGACCAGCTGCAGCGGCGCGAAGAGGAAGGCTCATGAGTGTTTGTTCACGGTGCGATGCACCTATTCCGGCCGGCGGCAGCTTTTGCATCGAGTGCGGCGCGCCCGCGCCCGTGGCCACCGGCCCCACCGAGCGCCTGGCCGAGCCGGCCGCCG
>CALLYN010000206.1 GCA_937858455.1 uncultured Kouleothrix sp. | reverse complement strand
CTGATCACGCTACTTGGCTATGTCGGCCATACCATGATCGAGGCAGCCACGGCCGAAGAAGCGCTGGTAACACTTCACTGCGAACACCCCGACCTGGTGATCGCCGATGTGCTGATGCCCGCCGTCGACGGCTTCGAGTTTGTGCGGCGGCTGCGCGCCGACCCGCTGATCGCCCACACGCGGGTGATCTTCTACACCGCCGCCTACCTTGAGTCCGAGGCTCGCGCGCTGGCCGAGGCCTGCGGCGTGCTGCACCTGCTCACCAAGCCGACCGAGCCGCAGCAGATCATCGAAACCGTACAGGCGGTGCTCGGCATGGCCGCGCAGGCGCCGCCGCCGCCGCCGGCACACGAGTTCGACCGCAGCCACCAGCGCCTGCTGCTCGACAAACTGGCGCAAAAAGTCGACGAGCTCGAGTCGCTGAACACCGAGCTTGAGGAGCGCGTGGCATCGCGCACCGCCGAGCTCGCCGACGCCAACACGCGCCTGAGCGAGCTGGTGGCGGTGAAAGACAACCTGCTGGCGATCACCTCGCACGACCTGCGCTCGCCGCTGGGCGCGATCATGAACACCGCCGAGCTGCTGCTGCACGACTCCGAGCTGTCGGACGAGGCCCGCCAGCGCTTCACCCACAACATCTACAGCTCGGCGCAGTTCTTGATCGACATGGTCAACAAATTGCTCGATCTGTCGCGGCTCGATGCCGGCAAAGTCGAGCTCGACCCCACGCTGCTACTCGTCAGCGATATTGCGCGGCAGTCGCTCAGCAGCCTGCAGGTGAGCGCCCAGGCCAAAACGATCGCGACCGACCTGGTGGTGCTGCCAGGCGAGCAGCCGGTGTACGCCGACGGCATGAAGCTGCTGCAGATCGCCAACAATCTGCTGAGCAACGCGATCAAGTTCACGCCGCGCGGCGGGCAGGTGGTGGTGACGATCGGCCCCGAGCCCGAGGGCATGCGCATGGAGGTGGCCGACAATGGCATTGGCATCCCGCGTGACACATTGCCGCACCTGTTCGAGAAGTTTCGCCAGATCCACACGCGCGGCACCGCCGACGAGCGTGGCACCGGGCTGGGCCTGGCGATCGTGCGCCAGCTCACCAGGCTGCACGGCGGCTCGATCGAGGTGCGCAGCGACACGCACCAGGGCACGACGTTCGTGGTGCGCCTGCCCTACCACAATGGCGCGGTGCCGCCCGGAGCGGTGTAGTGGCTACACCGCGATGCCGTACAGCGCTGCGGCATTGCGCCACAAGATCGCCTCGGCGGCATCGGCGGCGTCGGCCGCGCTCAGGATCCCATCGCCGACCAGCTGGCCGAGCACCTGGCCAAGACCCTGGCGGCCATGCAGCGCACCGGCATAGAACAGCTCGGGCACGCTGTGTGCGTCGGTGGCGAAGAGCAGCTTCGAGATCGGCGCAAGCTCGAGCGCCTGGCTGAAAGCCGCCGCGCAGCCGTGGGCCGTCAGCGGCACCGCCAGCGAGACATCAATGAATACGTGGGCGTAGAGCGCCGCAAGGTAGCCGGCCTCGCGCACGTACGGATAGCAGTGCAGCAGCACAAACGGCACGCGCCGGAACAGCGGGTCGGCGAGCAGCGCGCGCAGCTGCAGCGGGTTGGCGCTGCGCAAGTCGGCGTCGTCGTCGCCGAAGGCCACGTGGAACTGCACCGGCAGCGCGAGCGCGGCGGCCTCTTCCAGCGCGGCGCGCAGCAGGTAGTCGAGCACCGCGCGGTCGGACAAGCGCACGCGCCCGTAGCGGCGTGCCAGCTCCTTCAAGGCAGGAAACGCCGCCGCCGCCTCGTCGAATGTGCGCGGCTGCACGTGCAGGCCGCCGCGGTAGGCCGCAATGCTCTTCAGCCCCACCACGCCGCGCTCGCGCGCCGCGCGCACCTCGGCGCGCAGGGCATCCTCTACCTGGCCAAATGTCGCGCTGGCGCCGATCAGCTCCTCCATCAGCGTCTCGAGCCGAATAATCGTCGCGGCCGGGCGGCCGATCAGCGCGCCGAGCTCGGCCGGTTCGTAGCTCTCGGGGCTGCGGTAGCCGGTGTCGATCAGCAGCGCGCGGAAGTTGCCGGCGTCGAACAGGCGGCGTGCGTACTGCTCGGGCGGCGTGGCGGCGCGCAGCGCCAGCAGCGCGTCTTCGTCGTTTGGGCAGCCGAACAGCGCGGCCACGTCGCGTAGCATGCGCCGGTAGAACAGCGTGTGGCGAATGTGTGGCGGCATGAGCGGGTCGGTGGTTTCGGCGAAAAAGCGCCGGAACGCATCGCCGTAGAGCGGCTGCCCCGGGCGCATAATGGCGTGGCAGTGGTGATCGAGGATCGCGATCGCGCTCAGATCCATGCTCAGCTCTCTTTCTTTGCTGGTTATACCAAATTCGCTTGATTACATA
>CALLYN010000205.1 GCA_937858455.1 uncultured Kouleothrix sp. | reverse complement strand
TGATCTTCTGTGTCCATTTTCCGCGCGGAGCGCGGAAAATGGACACGATACGGAGCGTAGCACCGCCTGGCGCCCTGGTGGTACACAGGCTTCTCAGGCAGCTTTAAGTCACGATCTCGTCACGATAGCTTGCTACGATACTGGTGGTTTCACAGCGGCTGCGCCAGCAACGGCCGAGCAGGAGGGCCTGGTGGACACGAGCTTTCCATACGACGCGACGCGATTGCCCGAGTACCTCGACCTGCTCCGCACCAGGGCGCGCATCGCAGTGGTGTATGGCGGCGATAAAAATCAGCCGGGCGCGGTGATCCAGCGCGTTCACAACCCCCGCGACTGGAAAAGCTACAAGCACGTCGCCTGCGACATTCAGGATGCGCTGAAAGAGCTTGGCTTCGGCTACGTCACGCTGCTGCCCGACGATATGCGCCTGCCGCAGCGGCTTGCCGACGACGGCATTAGCCTGGTGTGGCTGAATACCGGCGGGGTGCAGGGCTACAACTCGATCAGCCATGCCCCGGCGATGCTCGAAATGCTTGGCCTGCCCTACATCGGCCATCATCCGCTCAATGCCACGCTGCTCGACAACAAAGATCTGTTCAAGCGCTGCCTGCAGGGGCTGGGCATCAGGACGGCGCCTTTCATCACCTGGCACCCCGCCCAGGGCCCCCTGCGGCCCGAGAACGACCAGCGCTTCCGCGACGTCTTTGGCGCGTACCAGGGGCCATTTGTGGTCAAACCAGTGTCGGGGCGCGCCTCGCGGCACGTGCACCTCGCCGACACGCCGGCCGCGCTGCCCGAGGTTGCCGGCCATGTGTACGCAGTGACGTGTAACAGCGTGCTGATCGAGCGCTACCTTTCCGGCGCCGAGTACTGTGTCGCCGTCTGCGGCCCGATCACCTATGAGCACGGCGCGCTCGCCCAGCACGCCGCGCCGCGCGCTTTCTCGGCGCTTGAGCGGCTGTTTGAGCCAGGCGAGATGATCTACACGTCGCTGGACCAGCGGCCGATCACGCTCGACCGGCTGCGCCTGCTGGGCGACGACGAGCAGCCAGTCAAGCATGAGCTACTGCAGCTGGCGCAGACGATCTACCAGGAGTTTGGCCTGCGCTCGATCGTGCGGGTCGATGTGCGCAGCGACCACGCGGGCGCGCTGCATGTTCTGGAGGTCAACCCCAAGCCGGATCTGAAACGGCCCAGCGCCGCCGGCACGAGCCTGGTTATGGCCGGGCCGACCGCCGATGGCACGAGCTACACCGATGTTATCTTTGGCCTGCTGGCCGATCGGCTGCACCACCTGCTGGCCTACGAGCAGGTGCTCGCCAAGCAGATCATCAGCCTGCTGAGCGAAGGCAGCCAGCCCCCGCTGCGCGCGGCCGCGCAGCCGCCGCGCTTCCACGCCGCCGCGCCGGCACCGGCCGATAGCGTGGTTACAGCGTGAGCAACCCTGTGCTGCACTCGCCAGCGCCAGCCAGGCAGCGCCAGCGCACCCTTGCTGGCACCGTCCTCGTGCTCGCGCTCTCGCTGGCCCTGCTGGGCTATGTGGCCTTGAGCGAGGCCAACCGCACCTACCCGTCCTTTCAGATCGAGACCCTGGCGGCGCAGGGCGAGGTGGTTGCCGCATCGCTGCGCACTGTTCTGCTGGCCGGCCTGCCGCTCGAGCAGTTCCCCGGCTTCGCAACTGTGTCTCAGCCGATACTCGACTCGGATCGGCAGATTGCGGCGATCGTGGTGGCCGACGCGCGCGGCCAGGCGGTTTTCGCCAACACCCAGGCGGGCGTCGAACCGGCAAGCGCGACTGCACCGGGCTTTGCGGCCAGCGCGCTGCAGCCGAAGCAGGCCCACTATCAGGTGGCCGAAGACGCGGCTTTCTACCGCGTGGCGCTGAAGCTCGAAAATAAGTTCGAGCCGGTGGGCACGCTGTATATTACAATGCCGCGCTCCGCCATCGCCGCGGCGATCGAGCGGCGCTTTGTGCTGGTGGCAGGCGCCGGGGTGCTGCTGGCGGGCGTGTACGGGCTGTTTGTGTGGTTCCTGATCAACCAGTGGCCGCCCTTTCAGCGCGCCAGCAGCGACTCCGAGGTGCGCTGGCTGAGTATTGGCTACGGCCTGGCCTGCCTGCTCATGGCGGCGGTGGTGATCGGCGCGCTCGTGACGCTGTATGCCGATGGCATTCAGGCGAAGACGCAGGCGCTGGCGCGCTCGCTGCAGCTGCGGCTGCTTGCGCCGATCGAGCTTGGGCTCGAGCTTGGCGACTTCGACCAGATCGATCAGGCGTTCAAGGACAGCCAGGCGCTCAATCCCGACATCAGCCTGATCGCGCTCACGCACAACCAGCGCATCGTCGTCGCCAGCGACCCACGGCGCGTTGGCGCGCTGCTGACGCACGCCTCGGGCAGCATCGAATACCAGCTGCCGCTTGACCCGGCGCGCGGCGCTGTGGCGGCGGAGGCGCCGCGCGCAGCATCGGAAGAGATCTATGTGGCTATTCCGGCGAGCGCTATCTATAGCAAGCTGTGGCGCAGCGTTAAAAATTTCGTTGTGCTGCTGGCCGCGTCGGGCTTTCTCTCGGTGCTTTTGTTCTCGCTTATCCACTCGTTCTCGGACCAGGCCGGCAGCGGCGTGGCCGATCCCGCGCAGCGGCAAGCCTTCGAGCTTGAGCTGATCAAGCCGTTTTATTTTATCAGCGTGTTTACCGAAGGCCTGACGACGTCGTTTCTGCCGCAGTACTTTCAAACGCTGGCGCGCGCATCGAGCATCGATCCGAACCTGGTTTCGGTTGCGTTCACGGCCTATTTCGTGGCATTTGTCGTGGCGCTCATTCCGGCCGGCCGCTTTGCCGAGCGGCGCGGCAACCGGCCATTGCTGATCCTCTCGGCCTGCCTCGTGGCCGCCAGCCTGGCGTTGATGGCGGTTGTCGCCGATTTCAGGATCGTGATCGCGCTGCGCGTGCTGGCCGGGCTAGGCCAGGGAATGCTGTATATCGGCGTGCAGTCGTATATTCTCGATATGGCCGCCGAGGGCAAGAAGACGCAGGGCGCCGCGATCATTGTGTACGGCTACAACGGCGGCATGATCTCGGGCACGGCGATGGGCGCGCTGCTGGTTGTGTCGATGGGCGTGAAGAACGTGTTCATCCTGGCAGCGGTGATCGCGGTGTTTCTGGCGCTGTATGCCGCCAGGCTGATCGCGCGGCGCGCGCAGTCGCCCGCATCTACGCCAAACGGCGCGGCGATCCACGGCCTGATCCCCGGGCTGATCAACGCGGTGCGCGATCTGCAGTTCGTCAAGTCGATGCTGCTGATCGGGATCCCCGCCAAAGCAATTCTCACCGGCGTGACGATCTTTGCGCTGCCGCTGCTTCTGGCGCAGCAGCACTACGCCCAGGAGGATATCGGCCAGATCATTATGCTATACTCGGTTGGCGTGCTGGTTTCGAGCCGCTATATCGCGCGGCTGGTCGATCGGCTCGGCCAAACCACGCCGATACTGTTTATTGGCGCGTTTGTGAGCGGCATCGGGCTGATCCTGATGGGCTTGATCGGCTGGCAGGCGGTGATGAATAGCAACTACAGCTTTCTGCCGGCGCTTGTGCTCAGCGTTGGCATTATTGTGCTGGGCGTGGCGCACGGCTGTATTCACGCGCCGATCGTGACGCATATTTCAAACACCCATGCCGCCGATACGCTTGGCCGCAGCACGACCGCATCGCTGTACCGCTTTCTTGAGCGCATCGGCCATATGTCCGGCCCGCTGCTCGTGAGCCTGATGCTGCTCGTCAATCAGGGCAGCGCAATCGCGATCGCCTGGCTCGGCATGGTGGTGCTGAGCCTGAGCCTGCTGTTTGGCTTCAGGCCGGGCGAGCGTATGCTGGCGCGGCAGGCACCGAAGGGGCAGCAATGAACCGCTGGCGGCGCGCGGCAATCTGCCTGCTGTTTGCCGGGCTTGGCTGCCTTCTGGCGCTCGGCGGCCCGGCGGCGGCGCTTGGCCATGGGCCTGGCGCCAGCGCCACGCCCACGCCATCGGAGGTGGCGGTGGTGGTTGCCGCGCCGGCGCT
>CALLYN010000204.1 GCA_937858455.1 uncultured Kouleothrix sp. | reverse complement strand
CCAGACGCGCGCGATGCGCTCGGTGTCGGACAAGCTCAAGATCGACATGGCCCAGTTCCGCGACCTCGCGGCATTCGCGCAGTTCGCATCCGACCTGGACGCCGCCACCAAGGCACAGATCGACCGCGGCCAGCGCCTGCAGGAAGTGCTGAAGCAGCCGCAGTACCAGCCGCTGGCGCTTGAAGACCAGGTTGCGGTGCTGTTCGCGGCGAACAACGGCTACCTCGACGACGTGGCGGTAGCCCAGGTGACACAGTGGAAGAGCGACTTCCTGCAGTTCATGCACACCGCGCACCCCGAGCTTGGCCGCGAGATCTTCGAAAACCGGCTCGATCGCAAGTTCCCATCCGACAGCATCCGCAATGCGCTCGAGACGGCGATTAAAGAGTTCAAGCAGACGAGCAATTACGCTGAGTAAGCAGTCGGCAGCCGGCAGTAGGCAGCGCTCCGAGCGCGCTTACTGCCGACTGCGAACTGCCGACTGCAAACTGAGGAATACATGCCAAGCACACGAGAAATTCGCCGGCGGATTCGCTCGGTCAAGAATATGACCCAGATCACCCGCGCCATGGAGATGGTGTCGGCGTCGAAGATGCGGCGCGCCCAGCGCAATGTGCTGGCAACCCGCCCGTACGCCGACCGGCTCTACGACGTGATGGGCGAGCTGACGTCGCGCGCGGTGGGTGGCCGCAAGGGCACACTGCTCGAGGTGCGTCCGAACGTCAAGTCGGTCGCGGTGATCCTGGTGACACCCGACAAAGGCCTGACTGGCGCGATGATCACCAACGTGCTGCGGCGCGTCGGCCGGTTTGTGCTCGACGAGCGCGAGCGCGGGCGCCAGATCGACGTACTGGGGGTCGGCAAGAAGGGGCGCGATTTCCTGGTGCGCACCGGCCAGAACCTGGTGGCCGAGGTGACCAAGCTTGGCGACTACCCGAAGCTGGTCGACACGCTGGGCATCGCCACCACCGTAATCAGCGGCTTCCGCGATGGCCGCTACGACGAAGTGTACGTAGTGTACAGCGAGTTCGTCAATACGCTGGTGCAGCGCCCGGCCGTCAAGCGCCTGCTGCCGGTCGAGCCGCCAAATGAGGCAGCCGAGAAGCAGGTCGACTACACCTACGAGCCCAGCCAGGAAGAGGTAATGAACGAGCTGCTGCCGCGCTTCGTCGAGGTGCAGCTGTACCAGGCCATTCTCGAATCGATCGCCAGCGAGCACAGCGCCCGCATGGTGGCGATGCGCAACGCCACCGACAACGCCAAAGAGCTGACCCGCGACCTGACGCTGACCTACAACAAAACCCGGCAGGCCAACATCACCAAAGAGGTGTCCGAGATCGCCTCGGGCGCCGCGGCCCTCGCCGAATGATGATTTTGGATTTCCGATTTTGGAATTTTGGATGACACGCAGCAATCGCAAATCCAAAATCCAAAATCCAAAATGGAGGATAGCATGGCTGGAGCAACCGGAACCGTAACTGATATTATCGGCGTGGTGCTCAACGCAAAGTTTCCGCCCGATGGCACCCCCGAGATCTATAACGCGATCGAGATCCCGCTCGACGATAGTGGCGGGCGCCTGGTTGCCGAAGTGCAGCAGCACCTTGGCAACGGCGTGGTGAAGGCGGTGGCCATGAGCACCACCGACGGCCTGCGCCGCGGCCTGCCGGCGCGCGACACTGGCGCGCCGATCGCGGTGCCGGTAGGCCCGGCCACGCTGGGCCGCGTGTTCAACGTGCTGGGCGACCCGATCGACACCAACGACCCGGTGAACGCCAGCGAGCGCCGGCCGATCCACCAGCCGGCCCCGTCGTTCGACGAGCAGTCGACACAGGCGCAGATCTT
>CALLYN010000203.1 GCA_937858455.1 uncultured Kouleothrix sp. | reverse complement strand
CGCCCCGACGGGCGCTTCGTGGCTATGACGCTTGCGCGCGCTGCGACGGCGCCGGGGCGCGCGGTTCAGGGGCTGCTTGGCAGCGGCGGCGTGGTCTTCTGGCCGGCGGGCGAGCTTTCGGCACGCTTCGCCACGCACGGCCTGCGCACTCTCGACGAGCAGCAGTACGGCCTGGTGATGTTTCACATGGCAGTGCCGGCCTGAGCGCGTGGCTCGCGTCGCTCTGTGGCATCTGTAGAAAGAGAGAGAATGAGTGTGACAGTAGTGACGGTGCCTGTGGCGCGGCGCCCGATCGACGCAGTGGCGCGCGTGCCCGGCTCGAAGAGCATTACAAACCGCGCGCTGCTGCTGGCCGCGCTGGCTGGCGGCATCTCGCAGCTCGACGGCGTGCTGTTCAGCGACGACAGCCACTGGTTTATGGAGGGCCTGAGGCGGCTGGGCGTGGCGGTAGACGCCGACCAGGCCGCCGCGCAAGTACGGGTGCATGGCGTCGGCGGCGGCCCGCCCTCGACCCAGGCCGAGCTGTGGGTCGAGCTTGCCGGCACTGCCGCGCGCTTTCTCCTGGCATATGCCGCGCTGGGCCAGGGCCACTACTTGATCGACGGCAACGCGCGCATGCGTCAGCGCCCGATGGCCGATCTGATCGCCACGCTGAACGACCTCGGGGCGTACTGCCACAGCCTGGGCGATCACGGCGGGCTGCCGATCGCGCTTGAGGCCTGTGGGCTGCGCGGCGGCGCGGCCAGGCTCGCAGCCGATAAAACCAGCCAGTTTCTTTCGGCGCTGCTGATGGTGGCGCCCTACGCCGAGCGCGACGTTGACCTGATGCTCAGCGCGCCGCTGGCCGCGACGCCGTATATCGACATCACCACCGCGATGATGGCCGATTTCGGCGCGCGCGTCACGTGCCAGGGCTATGAGCGCTTTCAGGTGCGCGCGGGCCAGCGCTACCATGCCCGCGATTACCAGATCGAGCCAGATGCCTCGAATGCCTCGTATTTCTTTGCCGCCGCAGCCGCGACCGGTGGCCGCGTGCGCGTGGCGGGCCTGACGCGCGCGTCGATCCAGGGCGATATCGCATTTCTCGACGTGCTCGCGCAGATGGGCTGCAGCGTTAGCGCCGGCGACGGCTGGGTCGAAGTGTGTGGGCCGGCGCAGCTGCGCGGCGTCGACGCCGACATGAGCAAGCTGCCGGATATGGCGATCACGCTGGCTGCGCTCGCGCCCTTCGCCGACCGGCCGACGAACATCCGGAATGTCGAGCTGATTCGCCACCACGAAACCGACCGGATCGCGGCGCTGGCGCTTGAGCTGCGCAAGCTCGGCGTCGAGGTCGACGAGCGCCGCGATGGCCTGACGATCGCCCCAGGCTGGCGGCAGCCCGCGCTGATCGACTCGCACTACGATCATCGCATGGCTATGGGCTTTGCGGTGGCCGGGCTGAAGATTGACGGCCTGCGGATCGGCGGCGCCGAGGCAGTGGCCAAAACCTTCCCCGATTTCTTCGAGCGCTTCGGCGCGCTGCTGTAGCAATTTCTTTGAAGCGCGTATGGCGATGAGCCGGATGGTGGAGGAAAGCTATGGCCAAGGCAGGGCTCCTGTTCGTAGGCACCGACGACGGGCTGGTGCTGTTCAGCAACCCCAACGAGATCGGCCGCTGGCTGCGGATCGGCCAGCCGTTTCGCGGGCACGCGCTGCGCGCGGTGTGGGCGCAGCCCGATAACCCGCTGACGGTGCTGGCTTCGGCTGAGGGCCTGGGCGTGCAGCGCAGCCAGGACGGCGGCCAAAGCTGGGAGCCGCTGTTCGGCTGGGCGGCTGCGGCGATTGTGGGGCAGCCGCAGGCGCCTGGGCAGGTGTTCGCGCTTGGCGATGATGCCGTGTTTGCCAGCCGCGATGCCGGGGCGAGCTGGGAAGCGCGCTCGGTTGGCGCGGCGGGGCTTGGCGCGCTGGTGGCCGGCCCGCGCGAGCTGTACGTAGCGGCCGGCGCCGAGGTGCTGCATAGCGAGGACGCCGGCGAGAGCTGGGCGCGGCTGGGTGGCCCGCTGCCGGCGCCGGTTGGCGGGCTGGCGCTGCATCCGCAAACCCCCGGCCTGCTCTACGCGGTGTCCGGCGCGCGCCTCTATGCGTTCGGCCCGGCCGAGCACGATTGGCAGCCGCTTCATGGCGCGCCGGCCGCGCGTGGGCCGCTCGCCGCGCTGCCTGGCAAGCAGCCGGCGCTGCTGCTGGCGGCGGCCGGCGGCGGGGTCGCGCGTAGCGACGACAATGGCGCCAGCTGGAGCAGCGTGCAGGCCGAGAGCATGCTGGATGTGCTCGCCCCGGCCGGCTATCATGTTGACGTCGCGTTTGCCGGTGGCCAGGCTGGGCAGCTGTTGATCAGCAGCGATCGGGGCCGCAGCTGGCAGGTTGTTAAGCAGGATCTGCCGCCGATCCGCAGCGTCGCCGCGGCGCGTCTGCTCTAGATTCTGAATCGGGGTTGTGCAATTGATTGACGTACTCTGTGCGACGTGATACACTGAGAGCTTGTAAACGCCCACGCTATAGAGTACACGTATGGCCCAATCACCACTCCTGACGCAACTTTCAACGGCACCAGTATTTAATACCAAGGCGGTCGCGCGCGAGACGGGCGTCCCCGCCGATACATTTCGAGCCTGGGAGCGCCGGTATGGCGTGCCGCGGCCGCAGCGCACCGCCGGCGGCCACCGGCTGTATTCCGAGCACGACATGGCGATCATTCGCTGGCTGCGCGATCGCACGGCCGAGGGCGTGAACATCAGCCATGCCGTGATGCTGCTGACGAACTCGCTTGACGAGACAGCCGGCGAGCCGGCGAGCAATACGACTTCGCGCTCGATCGAGCGGCTGCTTGAAGAGTTCCTGCAGCTGTTGACCACGTTCGACCTGCAGCACAGCGAGCAGCTGCTCAGCGAGGCGTTTTCGCTCTACCCGTTCGAGCAAGTGCTGCTTGAAGTGATCCAGCCGGCCATGGTCGAGGTCGGCGAGCGCTGGCACCGTGGCGAGATCAATGTCGCGGCCGAGCACTTCGCTACCCAGTTTGTGCGCCGCAAGCTTTCTGGCCTGATGAACGTCTTCGAGGGCAGCAGCCACCGCGCGACGGTGATCGTGGGGTGCGCGCCGGGCGAGCTGCACGACCTGGGGCTGCTCATGTCGGCGCTGTTCCTGGTGCGGCGCGGCTGGAATGTCGTGTACCTCGGCCCGCAGGTGCCGCTGGCCGACCTGCTCGACACGGTGACGCGGGTCAACCCGTCGCTGGTGTGCATCTCGGCCTCGACGATGGAAACCGCCAGCGAGCTTATCGCGGTTGGCAGGGCGCTGCAGCAAACATTCCCCGACGTGCAGTTCGGCTATGGCGGCCGGGTGTTTAATGTCAATCCCGAGCTGTGCGCCTCGGTTCCAGGCACATTCCTGGGCCACGACGCGCGCGAGTTCGTCGACATGGTTGGGGTGCTGCTGACGCGGAGCACCGCGTCGAATGGCGAAGAGCGCGACACGCGCTGAGAGCCTATACGCCCGACTAAGCCCATTCGGCTATCACACGCCCTTACCCCCTTTCTCATGCCCGAGGAAGGGGGTGGTTGCATATCGGCGCCAGGCGTCACATCCGAATTGTACCAAAGTCGCGTATAATCAGCGAAGAGCTTCGCTAAACGCTATATAATCTCTTGGGACCGCCACGGCGCACGTGCCGTTTGGAAGGAAGGAGTCGTGCGTGTCGCTTAGTCATTCGCCTGGTTGGATACCACTCACACACAGCGAACGCGAGGTACCGCACAGCGAAGCTTCGGCGCTACTGGCTACTCTGCGGCGGCTCGCCGAGCACGAACAACCGCAGCGTACCGAGGTGGCGCGGCCCACATGCCCAGCGATGCCGATCCCTGACGCATACCGGATGTGTGTCGAGATTACGCGGGCACACTCGCGTAGTTTTTTTCTGAGTACGCAGCTGCTGCCGCCCGATAAGCGCGCCGCGATTCGCGCGCTGTACGCATTTTGCCGCATTAGCGACGATATTGTCGATAACTCGTCGCTGAACGCGACCCAGGCGCTGGCGGCCTGGGTCGCGCGGGTGCACGCGCCCGAGCCTCCGCCCGATAGCGCGGTGCTGCTGGCCTGGAATGATACGGTGGTGCGCTACGACGTGCCGCGCTACCTGCCCGACGAGCTGCTGGCCGGCATTACGATGGACCTGACGGTCAGCCGCTACGCCACGTTCGACGACCTGTGGCTGTACTGCTACCGCGTGGCCTCGGTGGTTGGCCTGATCTCGATGCATATCATCGGCTACCGCGAGGGCGCCACGAAGTATGCGATCAGCCTGGGCGTGGCGCTGCAGCTCACCAACATCCTGCGCGATGTTGGCGAGGATGCCCGGCGCGGCCGGGTGTACCTGCCGCTCGAAGACCTGGCGCGCTTCGGCCTGACCGACCACGATATTCTGAATGGCCGCCGCGACGAGGCGTTTCGCGAGCTGATGCGCTTCGAGATCGCGCGCGCGCACCAGCTGTACGACGAAGCCTGGCCCGGCATTGGGCTGCTGCAGGCCGACGGCCAGCTGGCGATCGCAGCTGCGTCGGCGATCTATCGCGGCATTCTCGATAAGATCGTAGCAGCCAATTTCGACGTGTTTGGCCACCGCGCGTATGTGCCGCTGCTCGAGAAGCTGCTGATCCTCTGGCGCGTGCGCCGCCGCCTGCGCGCCGAGGGGTGGGGGCGCGCATGAGCTACACGCGTGCATTCGGCCATGTGCCGGCGGCGCCGGCGCGCTGGCCGCTGTGGCCGCTGCGGGTGCTGCTGGCGATCCTGTTTCTCGGGCCGCTGATTGCGCCGCTGTTTCAGGCGACGCGCCTGCCGCTGCTGGCCGACTCGGGCGCGCTCGCGCGCGACCTGCTTTCGCGCTACGTTTGCCCGACGCCGGCAAAGTCGTATGTGCTGCTGGGCTTCCCAATGGCAGTATGCGCGCGCTGCTGGGGCGCGACGATCGGGCTGTGGGCTGCGTGGTTTGCGGCCAGGCGGCCCGAGCGGCTGTTTGCCGCAGGTCTGCTGGCGCGGTATAGCGCGCTTGCCTGGCCGCTGCGCTTGCTGCTCGGCGCGCTGCCGTTCGGGCTGTGGGCTGCCGAGATCGCCTGGTGGCCGGCGGCGCCGTACTGGGTCTTGCTGGTGAATGGCGCGTTCGCCGGGCTGTGGGGCGGGCTGTTCGTATGCTCGGCGTGGCCGGGGCTGCGCGACGCGCCTTAGAGCCTGTTTGAAAAGGGGGTGCGCGAGGGGCTATGCCCCTCGCACTTC
>CALLYN010000202.1 GCA_937858455.1 uncultured Kouleothrix sp. | reverse complement strand
GTGGCGAAGCCACGTCGTGCAACACAATCGATACGTGATCAAGCGAACAGCGTATCAATGCGGCGAGATACCAGCATCGTGTGTGCGCGGTTTTCGAAAACCGCACACCAAGAAAGTACCGCTCTGCCGAAGGCTGAGCGCGCCAGCTGCGTAGGCCCTAACACATACAAAAGGCGCCAGGCTATTATACTACCTGGCGCCGAGGGATCTTGTGGTAAAAGCTCAACCGGGGGTTAGATATACGGCTCCGAGGCGACGCGGTTGGCGCTGGCCACCTCCACGGCGGGCTGGCTGATCAGCTCGCGGATCACCTGCGACTGCGCGCGCACCACCAGCGCGCCGATGCGTGGCATGTAGTTCATCTCGGCGTCGGCGTCCTGGCCGCTGGCCCAGCGCATCAGCGCCTCGGCGTCGATCGGCCGCTGGGTGGCGGGCTCGTCCTGGCGCAGCAGCAGCACCGCCTCAACCGGCTCGTCGGCGCGCGCGGCGTCGAGCTGGTGTGTCAGGGCGGGGTCAACATGGCATGCTCGCATCATACCTACCTCCGGTTTGGTGCCACGGTTCGAGCTTTGATTATACGCCCAAAACGTAAAACTTCAAGTGCCGGTGAGCGCCGCCAGCGCCGCCAGCGGGTTTACCAGCCCATCGCCATAGCGCAGCGGGTCTTCGTCTTCGAGCTTGGCGCAGGTCTGGCGGATCGCCAGCTCGATCTGGTCGACGGTGGCCTCGGGCCGGGCCTGCCACAGCAGCGCGGCCACGCCGGCCACGTGCGGCGTGGCCATCGAGGTGCCGTCCATGGATTGGTAGCCGCCGCCGGGCTTGGCCGAGACGATGTTCACGCCGGGGGCCACCACATCCGGCTGGATCGGGTCGCGGTCGCGGTTGAAGCGCACGCTGCCGCTGAACGGCGCGACGTGGCGCGAGCGGTCGATCGCGCCGACCGAGAGCGTCTCGGGGTAGTTGCCGGGCGAGCGGCTGGTGCCCACGCCCTCGTTGCCGATCGCGAACACCGGCAGCACACCCTGCTGGCGCAGGCGGCGCGTCACCACCAGGAAGCTTGGGTCGTAGCCGCGCCAGCCGAGCGACATGCTCAGCACGCGCACGTTCTGCTCGAGCATCCACTCCATGCCGCCGAGCACGCGCGCCAGCACGGCGCCGCCCTCGACAACCAGGCCCGAGTAGAACTCGCACTCGGGCGCGACGCCGATGGCCCTGCGGGTCACCGGCTTGCCGGCGATCGTGCCGGCGGTGTGGGTGCCGTGCACGTCGCTATCGTGCGGCTGCGCGCCGTCTACCTGGTTGCCGAGCATGTCCCACTCGGCGAAGCCGGCGACGCGGCCCTTCAGCGCGGGGTGGCCGGCGTCGACGCCGGTGTCGAGGTGGCCGACGCGGATGCCCTTGCCGGTGAGGCCCTGGGCCCACAGCTTCTCGACATGCAGCGCCTGCAGGCCCCAGGTGAGCTTCTGGCGCAGCGCCGCGGCGGTCGTCTGCACCGGCCGCACAATGCCGACCGGGTGGCAGGCATAGATCGACTCGATCTCGGGGTGTGTCGTCAGCGCTGCGACGCCGTCGTGGTCGGCGAAGCCCAGGCTGATGCCGAGGCGCGCGAAGTGCCGCACCGAGGGCTGGGCCGCGTGCGGCACCGAGCCGCGCTCGCGCCCCTGCAGCACCACCGGCGCGGGCAGGAAATGGTTATCGATGCTCTCGAAATCCGGCCGGTGGGTCGACAGCACCACCATCTGGCGATGAACCACCAGCACCTGGCTAAAGCCGTAGCGTTCGAGCTGATCTTGCAGTTCGCGGTCCAACCCGGGCCTCACATCGTACCAGGAGCCACCAACCAAAAGCCAAGAACCCGCGGCGCGTGGTTCCTGGCTCGTGGCGCGTGGCTGTTGCTTGCTCCTACCGCTTCGGCCCCTTGCCGCGCTGGGCCTGCTGCGGCTGCTTGGCGCCCTTGCCGTTGCCGGCCGGGGCTGCCGGCGGCGTAGTGGCCGGCGGGGCGGCG
>CALLYN010000201.1 GCA_937858455.1 uncultured Kouleothrix sp. | reverse complement strand
GCCCCCCGGCTCTGCTCACGGTCGTAGCTGGCGCGGCGCGTCGGGTCGCGCAGCACGGCGTAGGCGCGCTCGATCGCGTCGCGCCGGGCGCGCGCCAGCTCGATCAGCTCGTCGGCGGCGCCTTCGAGCTTGGCTGGGTCGTAGTGCTCGCGCAGGCGCGCATACGCCGCGTCGATCGCCACAGCGTCGGCCTTGGGGTGGACCTGCAGGGTCTCGTAGTAATCCTGATTATTCATAGCGAAAGCTGACAAGATAGCCAGGCAGGCGGGAGCGCACAGTGAGTGGCATCTTGCCGCCCCCGCCGCCGTTAGGATGCGCTATTTACTTCCGACGAACCGCCCAAAGGCGCCGAGGCCGCGCGGCAGGCGCGCGCGCTGGCCGCCCGCCTGCCAGCGGCCCTCGATCGTGCGGCGCACCACCGCAATCAGGCCGCCCAGCACGCCGATCACCACGCCAAGCCACACCAGCAGAATGCCGGGCTTGATGCTCACGGTGATCACCGCCTTGGCCGGGTCGACCGGCAGATCGAGGCCGTTGACGCGCACCACCACCCAGCGCTGCAGCGGGTTGAAATCGTCGAACACCACGGTTTTGCCGCCCGGCAGCTCGGCAGGGATGCGCTGGATAGCCTTGGCCGGGTCGGTCTCGTTCGCCACCAGCCGTAAGATCGGCGCGACGCTGGTCTGCTGGCCCTCGTAGGTCACCAGCAGCCTGGCGCCAATATCGCCGCTGCTGCCGCCGTGCGCATCGGCCGCGTCGAAGCCGAGAAACGTGATCGTATACGGCCCGATCTCGCGCTTGTCGTTCACGGCCAGCTGCGCGGTGTTGCGGTCGATCGCCGGCTGGTATTCCTGCGGCGACACATACACATCCTGGAAGAACTCGCTTTTGATCGCCGGCGTGGCCATGGTCGCGCCCATGCGCGGGTTGAAGTACAGGTTCGGCGCGGCCTTCCAGCTGCTGCCATTGCGCGCCATGTCGATGTCGAGCACGCCGCGGTTCTGCTGATTGAGCTTCCAGTCGTTGAACGTGAAGTTGTACCCGTAGGCGCTGATCGTCTGGCCCTGCGGCAGCGACAGCCGCAGCTCGGGCGTGGCGTAGAAGCTCGAGCCGACCACGCCGGCCAGCAGCACCGCCAGGCCCACGTGCGCCAGGTAGCCGCCGATCCGCAGCCAGCCGCTGCGCAGCGTGCGGATGATCATCAGCAGGTTGGTGCCGGCCGCGAAGGCGCCCAGGCCAATATACGCCAGGGGCAGCGGGTCGCGCGCGCCGAGCACCAGGCCCAGGCAGGCCACCAGCACCGCCGCCAGCGCCGGCCAGCGCAGCGCGCGCAGCAGGTGG
>CALLYN010000200.1 GCA_937858455.1 uncultured Kouleothrix sp. | reverse complement strand
AATTCTTGTGGTTGAAGACGAGCCAGCAATCGCGGCGTTTATCACACAGGGTCTATCCGAGGTCGGCTACGCCGTCGACGCGGCAGGCGACGGTGCCGAAGCGCTGTACTGGGTCGGCATCGCCGAGTACGACGCGATCATTCTCGACGTTATGCTGCCCGACACCGATGGGCTGGCGGTGTGCGGCACTCTGCGCGCGCGTGGCATCGCCACGCCGGTGCTGATGGTGACCGCGCGCGACGCGATCGACGATCGCGTGGCCGGCCTCGACAGCGGCGCCGACGACTACCTGGTGAAGCCATTTGCCTTCGCCGAGCTGCTAGCGCGCCTGCGCGCGCTGCTGCGCCGCGAGCCGGTGTTTCGCGGCACGGTGCTGCAGCTGGCCGATCTCACGCTCGACACAGTCGGCCACACCGTCCAGCGCGACGGCAAACCGCTCACACTTACCAGCAAAGAGTATAGCCTGCTCGAGTTTATGATGCGGCACCCCAACCAGACGCTCACGCGCACGGCGATCGCCGAGCACGTCTGGAACTACGATTTCGACAATGTTTCCAACCTGATCGACGTGCATATCTTCGGGCTGCGCCGCAAGATCGACGGGGCGCACCCCGTCAAGCTGCTGCACACGGTGCGCGGCGTCGGCTACCGGCTTGGCACGCTCGAGCACGACGACCCGAACGCCAAGTAGCGTTCCAAACCATGATCAAGCAGAGGCACTCCATGCAGAACTTTTCGTACACGCGGCTGGCCAGCGCGCTCAGCTGGCGCAATCGCAGCGCGCTCCGCTCGATCCGCTGGCGGCTCACCGGCTGGTATGTGTTTCTGCTGAGCTGCGTGCTATTTCTGTTTAGCGCCGGCACATACGTGGCCGTGTATCGCCTGCTGGTCGAGAACTTCGACGAGATCCTGGCGAGCCAGGCCAACCTGATCGTGCAGACCATCGCGATCGAGAATAGCCAGCTGACCTTCAATAACGATACGCTGCGCATCGGGCGGATCAACGATGAGCACCTGATCCGGATCTACAGCGCCGACGGCACACTGATCTTCAACGACAACCCGAAAGAGAACACGCCCGAGCTGGCCGAGCAGGTGCCCGACGCACTGCAGGGCGAGCGGCACAGCACCCAGATCGACGGGCACGACGGGCTTTTGCGCGTGCAGACATTCCCGATCACCAAGGACAGGAAGGTCACTGGCGTGCTGCAAGTCGGGCTATCGTTTGAGGATGTGGGCGATACCATGCGTGCGCTGCTGAAGGTGATGCTGGTGCTGGCGCCCGGCATGCTGCTGCTGGCAAGTGGCGGCGGCTTCTTTCTGGCCAATCGCGCGCTTATGCCGATCGATCGGATCACGCGCGCGGCCCAGCAGATCAGCGCGGAGAACTTCAGCCGGCGGCTCGATCTGCGCGGCCCCGACGACGAGGTAGGGCGGCTGGCGCGCACCTTCGACGCCATGATCATGCGGCTGCAGGCCGCGTTCGAGCAGCAGCGCCGCTTCACCGCCGACGCATCGCACGAGCTGCGCTCGCCGCTGACGGCGATTATCGGCCAGATCGACGTGGCGACTGAGCGGCCGCGCGATGCCGAGAGCTACCGTGCGACGCTGCTAAGCGTGCGTGAGCAGGCCCAGCGGCTGGCGCGGATCTCGAACGACATGCTGTTCCTGGCGCAGTCGGAGGCGCAGTCGCGCCCGGCCCACAACGAGCTGATCGACCTGGGCGAGCTGCTGCCGGCGATCGTCGCGCAGGCCGAGCCATTGGCCGAAGCGCGGCACCAGACGCTCGCGCTGGAGCTTGGCGAGCAGCTGGTTGTGCGCGGCAACGAAGACGACCTGATCCGCTTGTTTCTCAACCTGATCGACAACGCCATCCGCTACACACCGCCAGGCGGCACGATCGTGGTGGAAGCCGCGCGCGCGGGGGAGCCTGCGGCCTTCGGCCAGCAGCAGCGGCCAGGGGTATGCGTGCAGGTGCGCGACAGCGGGCCGGGGATCGCGCCCGAGCACCTGCCGCATCTCTTCGAGCGCTTCTTCCGCGTCGACCGCGGGCGCAGCCGGGCGCAGGGCGGCAGCGGCCTGGGGCTGGCGATCGCCCAGACGATCGCCCAGGCGCACGGCGGGCAGCTGAGCGTCGAAAGCGCGCCGGGCAAGGGCAGCACGTTTACGGCAATCCTGCCGCAGTGCTGAGGGTTGAGCGCCCGGCGCTACATCGCCTGATACAGCCGATCGCGGATCGTCACGACCTCCTGGCGCAGCCGTGAGTCGGAGTTAATCTCCTCGCCGATCTTCTCGCAGCCGTAGATCACCGTCGTGTGGTCGCGGCCGCCCAGCATTTGGCCGATATCCATTAGGCTGGCGTCGGTTTCTTCGCGCAGCAGGTACATGGCTACCTGGCGCGGCACCACGATATTGCGGCTGCGGCCGCGGCCCTGCATGGCGCGCAGATCGACGCCGTAGAAATCGGCCACCTCGCGCAAGATCGCGTCGGTGGTAAGCCGCTTGCGCCGGCTGGTGTCGAGCAGCTCGTTCAGCGCGGCCGTCGCCACCTCGACGCTCACTGCCGTGCCGTACATCTGGGCGTAGGCCGCCACGCGGTTGAGGCAGCCCTCGAGCTCGCGGATGTTGCTCTGGATGCGATGCGCCAGGAAATCGATCACCTCGGGCGGAATATGCATCGACATCTGCTCGGCCTTGGCGCGCAGGATGGCCGTGCGCGTCTCGAGGTCGGGCGTCTGCACGTCGACGATCAGGCCCCACTCGAAGCGCGAGCGCAGGCGCTCCTCGAGCGTCAGGATGGCCTTGG
>CALLYN010000199.1 GCA_937858455.1 uncultured Kouleothrix sp. | reverse complement strand
CGGTGCTGCGGCTGCGCGAGGCGCTCGACCTGCTGGCCGGCGACGCCATGCCCGACCTGCGCGCCCAGCTGGCGCTGCGGCTCGGCATGCTCTACCAGGATCTGGCGCGCGGCCAGCGCGGCCCGCTGCTCGAGGCCGCCAAGTGCTACCAGGAGGCGCTGAAGACCTACACCCGCGACGCCGCGCCCGAGCTGTACGCGCTTGCGCAGAACAACCTGGCGCTGGCGTACCTAGCTATGCCGCTGACCGAGTCGAGCGACCAGCTGCGCATGGCGATCGGCGTGCAGGGCCTGCGCGAGGCGCTGAAGATTTTCACGCGCGAAACCCACCCCGACCGCTGGGCCAGCGCCCAGCTTAACCTGGCCAACGCGCTGCAGTACCTGCCCTCGGCGCACCCCGAAGACCACCTTGCCGAGGCGGTCGAGCTGTACGAAGAGCTGCTCGGCGCGCGCGACCCGGCGCGCGACCCGCTGGGCTACGCCCGGCTGCTGGCCAACCAGGGCAACGCGCTGGCGCACCTCGGCATCTTCCGCCACGCGCGCGAGAAGCTCGACGCCGCGCGCGCGCTGTTCGAGCGCCACGGCGACCCGGCCTCGGCCGAGGCGGTGGCCGAGGTGCTGGCGACGATCGACGCGAGCGAGCACGCCACACAGGACGAGCATGGAAGCATACCAGCGCCAGCAGTTTGATTTCCTGCTGCTCACGGCGGTCGAGCGCTTCGCCGAGCGGATCGTGCAGCGCTGCGGCGGGCCTGGCCAGGCCCTCGCGCAGCTGCGCGCCGACCCGCAGGGCGAGGGCATCTGGCTCGACTCGTTCGCGCAGGCGATCTTCCGCGATTTCCTGCTCGACAATGCCGCCGGCGCGTGCTTTGTGCTTCAGGCGCTCGCCCGCCGCAGCGCCACAGCGCCATCCGCCGGCCCAATCGAGGCCATGCTCGGCCAGCTCGCGCTGCGCGCCTTCGCCGACCTGCTGGCCGCCAAGGCCGAAGAGGCGCTCGAGCAGCAGGCCAGCTACAGCTGAGAACACGTACGGCGTAACTCGTGATAATGAGAGGTTGTCTGAATGACCCAGGCACTGAACGGCCACGCGGCGGCCGCACCTGCCGCAGCCCCGGCCAGCGGCCCCGCGCCCGACGAGCTTGAGCGCCTGGCCGCGCGCGTCGACAAGGCCGTCGAGGCTGCCAGCCAGCTCGACGAGAATGGCCGCGCCCGCGCCGACGAGCTGAAGCAGGCGATCGAGGCGTTTCACAAAGCCGCGATCGTCCAAATAGTGCAGCGGCTGAAGCACGACCCGCGCGGCAAAGAGCTGCTGTTCGAGCTGGTCGACGACCCGCTGGTGCGCGCGCTGTTTGCCATGCACGGCGTCATCCGCGCCGACATGACCACCCGCGTCGCGCGGGTCATCGACGCGGTGCGCCCGTACATGCGCTCGCACGGCGGCGATGTCGAGCTGGTGGAGGTGCGCGACCGCGTGGCCTACGTGCGGCTGCACGGCAGCTGCAACGGCTGCTCAATGGCCGCCGTGACACTGCGCGAGGGTGTTGAAGAAGCGCTGCGCGCGAATGTGCCCGAGATCGCCGGCATCGAGGTTGTGCCGAATGAGCCTGGCCCGGCGCTGATCATGCCCGAGACGATTGGCGTGCGCGACCGGCTGGCCGGCTGGGTCGCCGGGCCGCGCGTCGAGGAGCTGCCGCCTGGCAGCCTGCGCCGGCTCGACGCCGAGGCCGCCAGCATTCTGCTGATCAACACCGACAACCGGCTGAGCGCCTTTCGCAATGCCTGCGCCCACCAGGGCCTGCCGCTCGACGGCGGGCTGTTCGACGCGGCATCGGGCACGCTAAGCTGCCCCTGGCACGGCTTCTGTTACGACACCACCAGCGGCGAGTGCCTGACGGCCCCACAGGCCCAGCTCGAGCAGTTCCCGCTGCGCGTCGAAGATGGCCGGATCTGGGTGAGGCCGTCTGCTGGGTAGGCATCGTTACCGTCCACAGGCTGCGCAGCTCTGCGCAATCTGTGGATGATTTCAATTTCAATTTGGGATGGGCATTATGTCGCTCGCTCTGGACCAATTCACCGCGCGCCCGCTCCTGCGCCTCGGCGCCGAGTCGCCTGGCGGGCTGGCGCTGCCGCCGGCCGAACCTACGCCGTCGCAGCTCTACGCGCCGCGCGGCGTGTACATCGACGACAGCCTGCTGGTGGTGGCCGACTCGGGCAATCACCGCGTGCTGATCTGGCACGGCCTGCCCGCGCGCGACGGCCAGGCGGCCGACGTGGTGCTCGGCCAGCCCGGCTTCTTCAGCGAAGGGCCGCGCGCCGCCGGACGTGGGCCGCAGAACGGCCTGCACCTGCCAACCGGCGTGCTGGTGATCGACGGGCGGCTGTATGTCGCCGACGCCTGGCACCACCGCGTGCTGGTGTGGCAGCGCGTGCCCGAGCACTCCGACACCCCGCCGGACTATGCGCTCGGCCAGGACGCGCTCGACGCGGTCGAGCCTAATCGCGGCGGCTCGGTCGGCGCCACCGGCCTGTACTGGCCGTATGGCATCGGCTGGGTCGCCGGCTGGTTCTACGTCGCCGACACCGGCAACCGCCGCGTGCTGGGCTGGCATGGCCTGCCCGCGCCAGGGCAGCCGGCCGACCTGGTGCTCGGCCAGCCCACGCCCGCCGACCACGCCGAGAACCGCGATGGCCCGCCGTCCGCCAATTCGTTCCGCTGGCCGCACGCGATTGCCGGCGACGAGCGCACGCTCTACGTGGCCGACGCCGGCAACCACCGCATCCTCGGCTGGTCGCCCGCGCCCACGCGCGACCAGCCGGCCGACCTGGTGCTTGGCCAGCCCGACATGGCCAGCGCGCGCGAGCTGCCGCACGCGCCGCAGGGGCCAAGCAAGCTGCGCTTCCCATACGCCGTGGCCTGCGCGAATGGCGTGCTGGTGGCCGCCGACACCGCCAACAACCGCGCGCTGGTGTGGGCCGAGCTGCCGCGCTCCGGCGCGTTCCACCCCGCCGCCGCCGTGCTCGGCCAGGACGACTTCGCCGGCAGCGGCGAGAACCGCTGGCGCGCCGTCGCGCCCGATACGCTGTGCTGGCCCTACGGGCTGCACCTGCACGGCGGGCGCCTGGCGATCACCGACTCGGGCAATAATCGCGTGATGATCTGGTCGCTCGCGCAGCCGTAGGCCGCGCGCTTGACTGCGGCGCGCGCCGCGCATGGTATGATTGTAGGGCGCTCCGCTGGGTTCAATATAGGCAGCCTTGCCCTTTCTCCTGCCCGTGCGCAGGAGGGAAATCATCTTGGCGTGGTGGCGCCGTCGCGGATCGGCTGGGCCACGCCAACACCGCAACCCCGCCGGCAGGCGGGAAGCAGGGGCAGGTGCTGAGGGGCCACAAAGTTAAGGAGGAAGCAATGTGCCTTGGCATCCCCGGCCGGATCATGGAGATCTACGACATGAACGGCGCCCGCATGGGCAAAGTCGACTTCAACGGCATTGAGAAGGAAGTCTGCCTGGCGTACCTGCCCGACATCGCCGTGGGCGACTATACCATCGTGCACGTCGGCTTCGCGATCACCCGGCTCGACGAGCAGTCGGCGCTTGAGACGCTTGAGCTGTTCCACAACCTCGGCCTGCTCGACGAAGAGCTGAACGCCAGCGCGGAGACGCTACCATGAAATACCTGGACGAGTACCGCGATCCCGAACTGGCACAGCGGCTGTTCGACCAGATCCGGCGGCTCACCACCCGCCCGTGGGCGCTGATGGAGGTGTGCGGCGGCCAGACCCACTCGATCATCCGCAATGGCATCGACCAGCTGCTGCCGCCCGAGATCGAGCTGATCCACGGCCCCGGCTGCCCGGTGTGCGTCACGCCGCTCGCGATCATCGACAAGGCCCTGGCGATCGCCGCGACGCCCGGCGTGATCTTCTGCTCGTTCGGCGATATGCTGCGCGTGCCCGGCAGCGGCAAAGACCTGTTCCGCGTCAAGAGCGAGGGCGGCGACGTGCGGATCGTCTATTCGCCGCTCGACGCCGTGAAGCTTGCCCAGCAGAACCCCGGCCGCGAGGTCGTGTTCTTCGGCATCGGGTTCGAGACAACCGCGCCGGCCAATGCCATGGCGCTGTTCCAGGCCCGCAACCTCGGCCTGCGCAATTTCTCGATGCTGGCCTCCCACGTGCTGGTGCCGCCGGCGATCTCGGCGCTGATGGAGTCGCCTACCAACCGCGTGCAGGCGTTTCTGGCGGCCGGCCACGTGTGCAGCGTGATGGGCACCTGGCAGTACAGCCCGCTGGTCGAAAAATACCGCGTGCCGATCGTCGTCACCGGCTTCGAGCCGCTCGACGTACTCGAGGGCATCCGCCGCGCCGTCACGCAGCTCGAGCAGGGCCGCGCCGAGCTCGAGAATGCCTACCCGCGCGCGGTGCGGCCCGAGGGCAACCAGCCGGCCCAGCAGATGCTCGCCGACGTGTTTGAGGTGACCGACCGGGCCTGGCGCGGCATTGGCACCATTCCGCAGAGCGGCTGGCGCCTAAGCGAGAAATACCGCGAGTTCGACGCCGAGAGCCGCTTCGCCGTGGCCGACATCCACACCGCCGAGTCGCCGCTATGCCACAGCGGCGAGGTGCTGCAGGGCCTGCTTAAGCCCAACCAGTGCCCGGCGTTCGGCAAGCAGTGCACGCCGCGCAACCCGCTCGGCGCCACCATGGTGTCGAGCGAAGGCGCCTGCGCGGCATACTATCAGTATGGCCGTTTCATCCGCCCGGAAGAGGTGGGGGTGGCGCTGCGGTAGGGCCGTTTCGTGGCCGAGGAAGACCGAAGACCGAAGACCGAAGACCGAAGACCAAAGACCAAAGACCGAAGACCAAAGACCGAAGACCGAAGACCAAAGACCGAAGACCGAAGACCAAAGACCAAAGACCGAAGACCGAAGACCAAAGACCGAAGACCAAAGACCGAAGACCGAAGACCGAAGACCGAAGACCAAAGACCGAAGACCAAAGACCGAAGACCGAAGACCAAAGACCGAAGACCGAAGACCGAAGACCGAAGACCAAAGACCGAAGACCAAAGACCGAAGACCGAAGACCGAAGACCGAAGACCGAAGACCAAAGACCAAAGACCCTGGACATTCGTCCTCTGTCCTTCGTCCTCTGTCCTTCGTCCTTCGTCCTCTGTCCTTCGTCCTCTGTCCTTCGTCCTCTGTCCTTCGTCCTCTGTCCTTCGTCCTTCGTCTGGAGCTGGCGATAGTAGGATTCGACCGATGAGTAATGATCTGGACTTCAGCGGCTGGAGCTGCCCGCTGCCGCTGCGCGACCACCCGAATATTGTGATGGGCCACGGCGGCGGCGGCAAGCTCTCGGCCGAGCTGGTCGAGCACCTGTTTCTGCCGGCGTTCGCGAGCGATATCGGCGCGCAGCTGGGCGACTCGGCGGTGGTCGAGGTCGCGGGCGCGCGCCTGGCCTACTCGACCGACTCGTTCGTGGTGCGCCCGCTGTTCTTCCCCGGCGGCAACATTGGCGAGCTGGCGGTGAACGGCACGGTAAACGATATCGCCATGAGCGGCGCGCGGCCGCTGTTCCTCAGCGCCGGGTTCATCATCGAAGAGGGCATGCCGCTCGACCAGCTTGCTGCAATCGCCCAGTCGATGGGCGCGGCCGCGCGCGCGGCCGGCGTGGCACTGGTGACGGGCGATACCAAGGTGGTCGATCGCGGCCACGGCGACGGCGTGTACATCAACACCAGCGGCTTCGGCACTGTGCCGGCGGGCCTGCGGATCGGCCCGGCCCAGGCGCGCCCCGGCGACGCGGTGCTTGTGAGCGGCGACCTGGGCGTGCACGGCGTGGCGATCCTGAGCGTGCGCGAGGGCCTTGAGTTCGGCGCGCCGGTTGAATCCGACACCGCCGCGCTCAATGGGCTGGTGGCCGCGCTGCTGGCCGAGACGCCCGAAATTCACGTGCTGCGCGACCCGACGCGCGGCGGGCTGGCCTCGACGCTGAACGAGATCGCAGCGGCCTCGCGCGTGGGCATCGCGATCGAAGAGCGCAAGCTGCCCGTGCCCGACGCAGTGCGCGCCGCCTGCGATCTACTGGGGATGGATCCGATCTATGTGGCGAACGAGGGCAAGCTCGTGGCGATCGCCCCGGCAGAGCACGCCGAGCGGCTGCTGGCGTGCATGCAGGCCCACCCGCTCGGCCGCCGCGCCGCAATCATTGGCCGCATCGTCGCCGACCACCCCGGCGTGGTGGTGGCGCGCACCGGCATCGGCGGGATGCGCGTGGTCGATATGATGATCGGCGAGCAGCTGCCGCGGATCTGCTAGCGCGCGGCGCTGCGAACCACGCGGCCGCGCTGCGCTACTCCTGCGCCGAAGGCGCGAGCTTGAGCAGCGTCTCGAACTCGTCGTGGAACGCCACGACGATCCGGTCGGGGTCGGGCACCAGGCCCGTATCGGTGGCGACGCCAAGCGTGACATCGCCGGCATAGCTGAGGATGCTGACGCCGAGGCCCAGCCGGCCCGACTGTGGCACCCAGAACATCACCTGGCGCAGCGGCACGCCGGCCATGTAGATCGTCTCGCGCGGGCCGGGCACGTTGGTCATCACGGCGGTGGCCTTCGCGCCGAAGATCGTCAGGCCCACATTCTCGAGCTGGCTCGGCAGCAGGCCCATCACATTCAGCACGCCAAACGCCACCAGCGCCTCGGGCGAGTTCTTCAGCGCAGCCATGCGCTCCTTCAGGTCGAACAGGCGGTCGAGCGGGTCGTCGGCGCCGACCGGCAGCGCCAGGAACACCAGCCCAAAGCGGTTGCCGAGTGTCGGCGGCTCGTCGGCGGCGCGCAGGTTCACCGGCACCGCCGCGCGAATGTCGAGCCCGTCGACGGCCTGGCCGCGCTCCTGAAGGTAGCGGCGCAGCGCGCCCGTCACCGCCGCCAGCAGCACGTCGTTCACCGTGCCGCCCACCGCCCGGCCGATCGCCTTGACGGTATCGAGCGGGATTGGCTGCGACCATGCCGCGCGCTTCGCGACGCCCAGCGGCCCTTTGAACACGGTCTGCGGGTCGGGGCTCATCAGCACCAGCCGGCTCAGCGCGGTGGCCCCGCTGAGGCTCAGCTTGGCGGCCTCGGCCAGCTTGGCCGGGTCGAACAGCGCGCTGATCCCGTCGCCGACGGCGCGCTCGGCCGAGCGCACTGTTGCGTTCACTGCGGCAATCGTGCCGCCAGGCTCGCGCTCGGGCGCGGGCGCCTCGGGGGTGGCGCTAGGCCAGGGCGCGTCGGCCGTGGCGTCGGTCATCGAGAGCAGCACGCGGATCAGCGCAATGCCATCGGCGATGCAGTGGTGCAGCCGGCCCAGCAGCACGCAGCCGCCGTTGTAGTTTTCGATCAGGTGGTACTGCCACGGCGATTTGCTGAAGTCGACCGGCGTGCTCATCATGTCGCTCACCAGCTCTTGCAGCGCGGCCTGGTCGTGCGGGGCTGGCAGCGCGATCCGGCGCAGGTGCGCGCTCAGGGTGAAGTTCGGGTCGTCCTCCCAGCGCGCGCCATCGGCGCTTGTCACCACGCGCTGGCGGAAGCGCCGGTGGCTCAGCATGCGATGCTCAAAGGTCGCGCGCAGGCGTTCGAAGTCGAGCGGCTGGTCGAAGATCATGATCCCGGTGACCATCATCAGGTTGGTCGGGTCTTCCATGCGCAGCCAGGCGTGATCGACCGGGGAAAGCTGCTCGCCGCGACTGGGTTTCGATGGCATCGCATACCTCTTAAAGCTGTCTGAAGCTGGCGGGTGGCGGCCACCCGCCAGAAAAGAGGTGCGCGAAAGGCGTAGCCCCTCGCACTGCCCCTTTTCAGGCAGGTTCTTATCTTACGGGGCTTACGCGGCTGCCCGCGCATCGGCGCTAGAACACCGATTCGCGCCTGGCTAGCTGCGCGTCGAGCAGCGCCTGGAGCCGGTCGCGCGCCTCGCCGGCCAGCCGGCCCAGCACCGCCGTATCAGTGGCCGCGTCGGCGCCATAGCCGCTCGTGTCGATCGGCTCGCCGAATGCCAGCGACCAGCGCGAGGGCAGCGGCAGCAGCCCGAGTGGCCCCAGCCACGGGAACAGCGGCGTGAGCGGGAAGAACGGCAGCCGCAGCATCTGCGCCAGCGGGTGGGCATCGGCCAGCATCGGGTAGGTCTCTTCCGAGCCGACCACCGCCACCGGCACAATCGGCGCGCCTGCGGCGATCGCCAGCCCCACCGAGCCATTGCGGCGGAAGCGCTGCAGCCGGTAGCGGTTGCGAAAGAGCTTCCCAAGCCCGCCCACGCCCTCGGGGAAAATGCACACCAGCTGGCCGTCGGCCAGCAGCCCCGCGCCATTCTCGGGCGTGTCGGCCACCTGGCCGAATGTCTCGAGCGCCGTCGCCACGCCCGGCAGCGCCCGAAAGGCCGGCGGGTACAGGCTGCGCACCACGCGCGGGCTGGAGTGCTCTTCGAGCACCGACGTGGCGATCATCATGCTGTCCCACGGCAGCACGCCGCCGTGGTTCGCCAGCAGCAGCGCCGGGCCTGCGGCCGGCACGTGCTCGAGGCCGCTGCTGCTGGTGCGCCAGTAGGTCCGGTACATAAACGTACTGAACGGCCGCACCAGCTCGACTAGCTCGGCGTCCATGCCATAGGCGTCGGTGGTATGCTCGCCACGCCGGCGGCGCTGGATCATGCCCACCACCTCTTCGACCTGGTAGCGCAGCACCATGCTGACGCCGCGCCAGAAATCGGGGTCGAGGTAGTCGCTGCTCACGTTCTGGCGGATGAGCGTGATCGCGCGCTGCAGCGCCTCGGGGGCCATGCGGCGGAGGTTCTCGCGGATCAGGCGCAGCGCCTGGCCGGCCATGTCGCGGGCCTGCTCGTTGCCGGCGCCGGTATGGTTGCGGATCTCGACTTCGAGCTCCTGCACCTCGGCGGCGATCTGCGCCAGCGGGTCGTCGGCGGGGGCCGGCTCAGCCGGCGCTGCGTCGGCGTGCTCGATCGCGATCTCGTCGGCGGCCGCAGGCGCAGCGACCTCGATCGCGATCTCGTCGGCGGCATCGGGGGCGGCCAGCGCGGCGTGCTGCCGGCAGAAGCGCTGGCCGCCAAGCGCGCGGTTGCGGCATGGCTGGCCGCTGCGCGTGATCGCCTGGCAGCGCGGCGCGGCAGAGGCGTTGGTGGAAAGATCGTTGGCCTGATCGTCCATGGGTATCACCTATTCTTTTCAGGCCGGCGCGAGCGCCTAGCCGCCAGCATAGGCTTCCAGGCGGTCGCGCAGCCAGGCTTCCAGGCCCTCGCGGTCGAGGTCGGAATAGTTGACCGCGCGGATGATACGGACCAGATCGCCATCGCTTACGTCGGCCAGGCGCGCGCCATTGATCGCCAGCATGCGCAGCAGCGCCAGGAGCGCAGTAGCCTCGTTAGCGCCGACAAACGGCCGGCTCTTGAGCAGCAGAAACGCCAGCGCTGCAGCCTTGCTCGGCAGATCAGGGTACAGCTCGGCGCCAAACAACACCTGGCGCGGCGCGTCAAGCGCGCTGGCCAGCCGATCCTGGCTGGCGACACCCAGGCGCCCGCCGTAGCGCGTGACGACATAGGCATGCAGATCGAGCGTATCATCGCGAGTCAGATAGTTCATAGATGATTGTATGGTCTGCGCCCGCGTTTTGAGTTGCGGAATGCAAACGCAAAACGCAGAACTCAAAACTCGGCGCTCAGATGCCGGTTAGCTCGCGAAAGGCCTTGTCGTACGTATCGCTCACGCCGCGCGCCCACTCGCGCAGCTGCGGGCTGGTGGGGCGGCGCAGCAGCACCTCGCGGTCGG
>CALLYN010000198.1 GCA_937858455.1 uncultured Kouleothrix sp. | reverse complement strand
AGCAGCCCGCCGACCAGCAGCGCCGCCGGCTGCGACAGCTCGTCGAAGTGGCGGTTGCGCGAGAGCCCGGGCTCCTCCCGGAGTCGGCGGACGAGACGCTGAAGATCGGTCACGTGAAGATCGTATCACAGCGTCGCAATGAACCCGGTCGGGCCACGTCCAACCCTCGACACCGACCGGGTTACGGAGTACACATCCCCGCCTCCTCATGCATACCGGGAACACATCAACCATGCGCGTGCTGAAACAGTCCCTGCTCGCTCTCAGTCTGCTCGTACCGGCCAGCGTGTATGCCGGCCCTTCGAAGGGGCGTGGCGCCAAGCCCGCTCCGGCCGCCCCCGCTCCCGATCCCGCGAAGACGCCCGCGGCCACGCCGCCGGCCACCCCGCCGCCGGCCACTCCCCCTGCGCCGGCACCTGCCCCCGAGGGGACTCCCACCCCGGCGCCCGCCGCCACCACCGACGACAAGAAGCCCGACGACAAGAAGCCCCCCGAGAAGAAGCCCGGCAAGGGTGAGCTCGAGGAGCTGCTCAACCGTCACAGCGTGCCCAACGGCAAGATCTACACCGCACCCGACATGTTGGACGACCCCCACTTCGCGGCCCGCGAGGCGATCGTGCGGCTGGCCTGCGGGCCGCGCGTGCGCCCGCAGATCGTTGGGCGCGATCAGCTGGCCGGCGCGCTCAAGCCGCGCTCGGTGGTGGTTGCCTTCCCAAACGGCAGCGCGACGGTTGAGCGTACGACGTAGGCGCGGAATCAGCTGCTTACAAAGCTGTCATTGCCTCGGATGCCCCCTTTTTTAGCTGACACCACCTTCGGCGCCCCGCTGCGCTCGCCCGCAGGCCTCTGCGGCGAGCGCCGCGCGCTGCCCTGTGCTGGCCGTCGCCCTGGCCGGCAAGCGCTTCGCCGCGCATAGCAAAGCCATGCTGCCGCCTCTGGCCGCGTGCCCTGCCTGTGGCCCACGGGTGTTTCTGGTGCGCTTCCGCGCCGCGCTCCCCGCTGCGGCTGTGGCCCCGGCATACCTGGTAGAGAACATGCTGCGCGGCGGAGCGGCGGCCGGCGCCGGCGCCGTGAACGAATCGTTATCTGCGCCGGCTAACCGCTAGGCGATCTGTCAACGTGTCGCGCTATGATGAGGAGGAAAAACGCCTACTGGCTCCCGTCCGCGAACACTGTTGAGGTTGCCCGTGATATTTCAGAAGACACCAAAGAATGCGACCACCCTCCGGCGCCGCGCGCGGCTGGCCTGGGCGCTCGCGTTTGCGATGCCGCTGGCGCTAGTCGTGGCGCTGGCCTTTCCATTCGCACGCGCCGCCGAGATCCCCCCGGCCGGCGCCGCCGCGTATGTGGTCGAGTCGTTTGGCCCGACGTTCCCGATCACCCAGGGCGCCTGGTATAGCAACCCGGCGAATGGCGTGGGCTCGGGCTACTACTACTCGCAGTTCGCCATCCCGTGCGGCTGGCCGGCCGACAAGCCGGTGATGCTCGATCTCTACAGCCCCGAATTCTCGAAGCAGGGCGCGGCCGACGAGCTGCGCAACGACCCGGCCCAGAGTACTGTGTTTGAGCTCTACGGCCCGAACGTGACCGTCGGGCCGGGCGTGGGCGACCCGGCGCCCGGCGCGGCCGGCAGCATCATCCAGCGCATCTATGCGCCGACCAACGTGCAAACCAGCTGGAAGCGCTTCTACACCTTCACAGCGCCGGTGCAGTGCGGCGTGTATGTGCTGCGCTCCGAGGCCGGCGGCGATAACGGCAACGTCTGGCGTATGCGCGTCGGCTACGACAACGACAACAACCCGAATAACCGCACCCCGGCGAACTACGACGACCCTGATGGCCAGCCCGGCACCGGCGACGAGATCATCGCAGGCGTGATCCAGACGGCCTTCAAGCATCCGCAGAATCCTTCGACCTGCCTGACGCTGTATGAGTATGTCGCGCCGAACCAGTCGCAGGTGTCGTTCCATAACTTCGACATGGAAGCCTCTGGCTCGGTCACCTACTACAACCCCGGCGGCGTGGCCTTCCCCGGCACAGCCTCGGGGCCGGGCGTGTGGAACCGCGGCACCCGCACCAGCCGCGGCACCGGCGATACCATCGCCAACCCCGAGTCCGGCTGGTGGAAGATCGTCTCGTGCGCCGGCAACGATCGCCACTTCATCCAGGAGGGCCAGCAAAACGTGCCGGCCTACTTCCAGCAGCCGCCCACGCCGCGCGCGGTGGTATCGAAGGACGATGGCCTGGTCGATGTGCACCCGAACGAGGTGCTGAACTACACCATCCAGTTCACCAACACCGCGAGCATGGCGCCGTTCCCGCTCGCGGTGCCCGGCGCCGCGCTGCAGATGGTGATCACCGACACGCTGCCGGCCTACACGTCGTTTCTGAGCTGCGCGATCGACGCGCCGTTCACCGGCAGCTGCGCACAGAACGGCGGCGCGGTGGTGTATACGCTCAGCGGCAAGCTTACCACCGGCAGCCACGGCAGCGTGCGGCTGTCGATCCAGACGACGCCCGACGCGCCGGTGGGGCCGGTGCGCAACGACGTGGCGCTGCTCTACCGCGATAGCATCGGCAACCCGTACCTGGCCACCGGCAACGACATCGACGCGATCGCGGCGGCCGATCTTTCGCTGACGAAAAGCGTCGACCAGCCGCGGCCGAATGTTGGCGATACCGTCACGTTCGATATTGTGGTGCTGAACAGCGGCCCGGCCAACGCCACCGATCTGGTGGTGAGCGACCCGCTGCCGGCTGGGCTTGAGTTTGTGGCCGCCACGCCATCGGCCGGCAGCTACGACGACGCCAGCGGCGACTGGTCGGTGGGCACGCTGCCGGTGAACACCAGCGCGCGGCTGCGGCTGAGCGCCCGCGTCACCGGCCACACGCCGATGATCAACACCGCGCAGGTCGCCTCGGTCGATCAGCCCGACCCCGACTCGGCGCCGGGCAACAACAACCCGGCCGAAGACGACCAGGCCAGCGCCGCAGTGACGCCGCAGGTGGCCGATCTGAGCCTGACCAAGGCCGCCAGCAATACGTCGGCCACCAACGGCGACGCGATGTTCTATACCGTTAGCGTTACAAATAGCGGCCCCGACGCGGCCACCGGCGTGGCGGTGAGCGACCCGCTGCCATCCGGCGTGCAGTACAGCAGCGCCGAGCCGAGCCAGGGCAGCTACAACCCCGCCAACGGCAGCTGGCTGATCGGCAACCTGGCGGTGGACCAGACGGTGCGCCTCAAGCTGTACGTGCTGGTGATTACCGATCAGAAGGTCACCAACACCGCGCAGGTCAGCGCTGCGGCACAGTTCGACCCGGACTCGACGCCGGGCAACAACAACCCGGCCGAAGACGACCAGGCCAGCGTGACGACGCCGGTCGCGCCCACGGCGGTGGTGCTCAGCTCGTTCACCGCCACGCGCAAGCCTGGCGGCGTGCTGCTCGCCTGGGTTACCAGCAGCGAGGTGAACAGCTGGGGCTTCGACCTGTACCGCAGCGCCGATGGCGTGCGCGCGCACGCCACGCGCGTCACCACCGAGACGATCGTGGCGCAGGGGCGCGGCCAGGGCGGCGCGAGCTACAGCTGGCTCGATACCACCGCCGCGCCCGATGCCGCCGCAACCTACTGGCTGGTCGAGACCGAGAGCGGCGGCGATACCCACGACTACGGCCCGGTCACGCTGTCGCCGCTGGGCATGGCCAACGACCAGCAGGTGTTTATTCCCGTCGCGGCTAACTGAGCGGGGCGGCCTGGTCGCCCGGTATCGGGCAGATCACGTGCTGTATAGTGGGGGTTCGGGGGCGGCAAAGCCGCCCCCGAGCTTTCGTTATGAGCAGAAGTTACGTACTTGCATGTTTCGGCTTCCGCTCAGTATGAGATAAGCCTGCGGCAGCAGGGTACTTGCTCATCTTCTGTGTCCATTTTCCGCGCTTTGCGCGGAAAATGGACACGATGCCGAGTTCGTATTATACCAACTCCGTTTGATTACTTGTGTTTTCTTGTGCGGCGCCCGGCTT
>CALLYN010000197.1 GCA_937858455.1 uncultured Kouleothrix sp. | reverse complement strand
GCCAATCGCCCGGCGCGCGCTGGCCGCTGCGCACGCCAGCCCCACCAGCGCACCCACACCGACACCGCTGCCAACGCCCTCGCCTACCCCGCGCTTTCGCCTTGCCGCCGATGGGCCACACGGCTGCCCGCTCGCAAGCGCCAGCGGGCGCGTGGTGCTCACGCAGGGCTATGGCGAAGGCTCGCACGCGCCCGCCGACGTGTGGGGCGCCGTCGACCTGGCGATCGACGGCGATGGCGACGGCGAGGCCGACCCGGCGGCAACGCAGGGCCAGCCGATCGCCGCCACGCTCGGCGGGGTCGCGCGCGTGTACCTCGGCAGCTGGCCGGCCGGCAACTACGTGCGCGTGGTGAACGAGCAGGCCGGCTGGAGCACCGCCTACGCCCACCTCGACAGCGTCGCCGTGGCCGACGGGCAGGCGGTGGCGACCGGCACGACGCTCGGCAGCGTCGGCAGCACTGGCATGGCCACCGGCCCGCACCTCCACTACGAGATCTGGCATCACGAGATCAACGTCGACCCAACCGGCCTGATCGGCTGCCGCTAGCGCGCGGCCAGGCCGATCGCGAGTGTTGCCTGATTCGCTCCGCAAGCGTATCATTGCGCCAAATGGCCCACCACGGTGGTTTCGATGGTGAGGTTCCGAGGAGCGAAGCACCCCACCCATCGTAGCCATTGCGGCGAGCCACCAGCAAACACCAGCCCCAAATTCCGCTATACTACTATAGTACGACAACGACGCTTCGCCACGTACAAGACGAGGAGCAACCCATGTTCCAACGAAACAGCCTGGGCCATATCGAGGCGCAGCGCGCGATCCAGGCGATCCAGGCCGAGCTGCTTGGCCGAGGCAAAGCTGCGGTAGTGGCTGTGGCCGACGCGCACGGCGAGCTGATCGGGCTGCTGCGCCTCGACGGCGCGCCGCTGCCGTCGATCGTGATCGCCAGCAACAAAGCGTGGACGGCCGCGCGCGAGCGCAAGCCGAGCCGCGAGCTCGGCCAGGCGGCGCGCGACGCCGCAACGGGCTTCGACATGGCCTACTTCGGCGACGCACGCTATATCGGCTGGGGCGGCGGTCTGCCCGTGCTGATCGACGGCGTGGTCGTGGGCGCGGTCGCCGTCAGCGGGCTGCCCGAGATGGAAGATATCGAGCTGGCGCAGATCGGGCTATCGGCGATCGTCGACGGCATGTGACCGCCGGCACGGCGCCATACGCAGCCGGTTCAGGCAAAAGCAAAGGAACCGAGGCATGCCATCCACCGCTACTATTCTGATCGTCGACGACCTGCCAATCAGCCAGCAGACCATGGGCGAGCTGCTGCGTTCGGCCGACTACCAGCTTGTGTTCGCCTCCGATGGCTACGAGGCGCTGGCAAAGGCCAAACAGCTGACGCCCGACCTGGTGCTGCTTGATGTCATGATGCCGGGCATGGACGGCTACGAGGTATGCCGCCAGCTGCGCGCCGACCCGCTGCTCGCCGAGATCGTGATCATCATGGTCACCGCGCTCGACGACCGCCAGTCGCGCATGCTGGGCATCGAGGCCGGCGCCGACGATTTCATCTCGAAGCCATTCGACCGGGGCGAGCTGCGCGCACGCGTGCGCACGATCACGCGGCTGAACCGCTACCGGCGCCTGCACGCCGAGCGGATCAAGTTCGAGCGGCTGATCGAGCTGTCGCCCGACGGCGTGCTGATCATCGACGCCGAGAGCCGCGTGCAGCTGGCCAACCCAGCGCTGCGGCGCTTGCTCTGCGAGAACCAGATCGACGACCTGATCGGCCGGTCGTTTCTGTCGTTCGTCGCGCCCGAGTTCGCCGAGCACTGCGTCGGCTGCCTGAGGGCGCTGTTCGACGGCAGCGGCCAGGCTGTGCGAGTGGAGACCGTGCTGAAGCGCTGCAACGGCGGCAGAGTGCCAGTCGAGATCAACGCCGGCTTCTGCACCTTCGACGGCCAGCCGGCCGCGCAGGTGCTGCTGCGCGATATCACCGAGCGCAAGCAGGCCGAGGCGCAGATCCGGCTGCTACACGGCGAGCTGCTGCAAGCCTACGACGCCACGCTGGAAGGCTGGTCGCACGTGCTCGACCTGCGCGACCGCGAGACCGAAGGCCACAGCCGGCGCGTCACGACCATGACCGTGCGGCTGGCCGAGGCGCTGGGGATCGAGGGCGACGAGCTGATACACATCCGCCGCGGCGCGCTGCTGCACGACATCGGCAAGATGGGCATCCCCGACCGGATCTTGCTCAAGCCCGGCGCGCTCACCCCCGAAGAGTGGACAATTATGCGGCTGCACCCGGTGTATGCCTACGAGTGGCTTTCGGACATTGCATTTCTGCGGCCGGCGCTGGATATCCCGCACTGCCACCACGAGCGCTGGGATGGCAGCGGCTACCCGCGCGGCCTGCGCGGCGAAGAGATCCCGCTGGCGGCGCGGCTGTTTGCCGTGGCCGACACCTGGGACGCGATCTGCTCGGATCGGCCATACCGCGCCGGCCGCGCGCCCGAGCAGGCGCGCCAGATCATTGCGTCGCTTGCAGGCAACCAGCTCGACCCGCGGGTGGTGCAGCTGTTCCTCGAGATCTTCAAAGATCTCTAGGCCGCCCCGGCGCTCAGCCCCCGCACCAGCGCCACAAACACGTCTTCCAGCGACGGGTCGATCGGCTCGACGCGCACGTCTTCGACGCCGGCGGCGCGCAGCGCGGCGGCCAGCGGCGCAGCACGCTGCTCGGCCGAGTCGG
>CALLYN010000196.1 GCA_937858455.1 uncultured Kouleothrix sp. | reverse complement strand
CGGCCGGGGGGTCGGCATGGACGCGGTGAAGCGCGCGGTGCTGAGCGCCTCGTGGGCGGTCTGCTCGGCGGCGCTGGGCTCGAGCCCAAGCGCGCGCAAGAGCAGCACACGCACGCGCGCGGCGGCGGCATTCTGGGCGGCGCGCTGGCGCTGGCCTATTTGCGCGGCGTGCACGCGGTAGCGCAGCAGCACTTCGGGAATGTTCGCCAGCGCGCCGTGCTTGGCGAGCCGCAGCCACATGGCGTAATCTTCGGCGTGCTCGAATGCGCTGTCGTAGCGCAGCGCCTCGCGCCGCACGATCGCGGCGCGCAGCATACAGGCAGGGTGCGCCAGCACGTTGCGAAACAGCAGCTCGCAGCGGATCGCGGCATCGGCGATGGGGTAGCGCTCGACGCGCGCCGGCGCGTCGCCGAATGTCGCCACCCAGCTGCCGCACACCGCCACGCCGGGCTGGGCGTCCAACAGCGCAACCTGGCGGGCCAGCCGCTCGGGCATGCAGATGTCGTCGGCGTCCATGCGCGCCAGGTAGCGGCCGCGCGCCAGCTCGAAGCCCTGGTTCAGGCGCGCGATCACGCCGGCGTTGCGCTCGCCGCGCACCACTTGCAGCCGGGCGTCGCGCGCGGCATACGCCGCGAGCAGCGCGTCGCTGCCGTCGGTCGAGGCGTCGTCAAGCGCGATCAGCTCGAACTCGGCAAATGTCTGCGCCAGCAGGCTATCGAGCGCGGCGGCCAGGTGAGCGGCGGCGTTGTACACCGGCATCACAACCGAAACCGCCGGGGGAGCTGTGGTATCGAAAGAGTGCATTTGCGATGTAGCCCAAACGTAGCTCTGGCGCCTCAGGCCAGCCCGGCGGCCTGCAGCACGTGGTCGATGCGCTGGTGCCACATGTGCTCGGCCTCGGTGCGGCGGGCGTAGGCGGCGGCGATCTTGGCGCGTGCCGGCTCGTTCTTTAGGTAGAAGCGCGCCAGCTCGGCACACTCCTCGAGCGTTTCAAACGGAATATACTCTTTGCCCGGCTCGTAGTAGGTATCGAGCGACGGCGCGCGGTGCGCCAGCATCAGCGTGCCGCTCAGGCCCATGTCGAACACACGGCTTTTGATCTGGCGGACATTCTGCTGCGAGCTGTCGAGCGGCGTGAACGAGATCTTCGAGCGATTCCAGAGCGCATTCACCTGCTCGAAGCTGATCGTGCTGAGCTCGTCGGCCAGCGTTGGCAGCGCGTACTTCAGCACATTCTGCTGCACGGCGCGGCGCGCGCGCTTCAGCGGCGACGCCGGGCGCGGCTCGTCGAACAGGTAGGTGCGCGTGCCTTTGCCGTAGGTCTTCAGCCCTGCTCGGCGCGCCAGCCAGCCGATCTGCGCGGCGCGGCTGCCGTACACCTGGCCCACAAAGCTAAAGTCGATATCTTTGGTCGCTGCGCGGCCATCCCAGAAGCCGGTGCAGGCCCACTGGGCGTGCAGCAGGTTCGGGTGGGCGGCTTTGTGCTGGGCATACACCTCGGGGCTATTGGTGACCATAAACGTGTACCAGGCAGCGCGCGGCTGCGAGTAGCTCGCCCAGCGCCACTCGTCGTCGCTGTTCCAGGCGATGATCGGGCAGTGCCGCCCGGCCTCGGCCAGCGTCTCTTGGCTGAACTCGTCGCGGTGGGTAGCCACAAACACCGCGTCGTAGCCGCCGCCACGCACCATCGCCAGGAACGCGCGGCTCAGCTGCTCGGGGCCGACGCGCGCGGCGGTGAGCCAGTCGAAGAAATCGACCTGGTGGCCGCGCGCCTGCGGCACCTTGTACAGGTAGTAGAACTGCGGCTCGACGCCGCGTGTCTGGCCGTAGTAGTAGTACGATGTGCACGACAGAATCTTCATCGCTTCTTGGCCGTCTCAATCATTTCTGCCAGCGTCTGGTCGATCGTGTAGGTGTAGTGCCACTCGGGGTAGTGGCGCTGGAACTTGCGTACATCGCTGACGTACCAAATGTGGTCGCCCTTGCGCGCCTGGTCGCTCAGCGTATAGCGCAGCCGGTGGCCGCTCAGCTCTTCGATCTTGGCGATCGCCTCGAGGATCGACACATTGGCGTAGCGCGACCCGCCCATATTGTACACTTCGCCAACGCGCGGCCGCTGGAAGAACTGCCAGAACGCCGCGATCAGATCGTGGCTGTGGATGTTGTCGCGCACCTGCTTGCCCTTGTAGCCGTTGATCGTGTAGGGTTTGCCCTTCACCGCGCACAGCACCAGGTAGGCCAGGAAGCCGTGAAGCTCGGCGCCGCTGTGGGCCGGGCCGGTCAGGCAGCCGCCACGGAACAGCCCGGTCTTCAGGCCGAAGTAGCGGCCATACTCCTGCGCGAGCATATCGGCGGCGACTTTGCTGACGCCAAACAGGCTGTGGGTGGTCTGGTCGAGGCTCATGGTCTCGTCGATGCCGTGGGCCGCGAACGGGTGGTCGTCGCGCACCTCCCAGCGCTGCTCGTGCTCGACCAGCGGCAGCTTATTCGGCGTATCGCCGTACACCTTGTTGGTGCTGGTGAAGATGAACACGGCCTCGGGGCAGTGCTGGCGGGTGGCCTCAAGCAGGTGCAGCGTGCCGTTGGCATTGACGGTGAAGTCGGTCAGCGGCTCGCGCGCGGCCCAATCGTGCGAGGGCTGCGCGGCGGTGTGGATCACGAGGGCGATCTCGTGGCCGTAGTGCCCGAACAGCGCACCGAGCTGGTCGCGGTCGCGGATATCAAAGGCGTAGTGGCGGTAGCGCGGGCAATCGGCCTGCAGCCGGCGCAAGTTCCAGGCGGTGCTGGCCTCTTGCCCGAAGAAATAGGCGCGCATATCGTTGTCGATGCCGGCCACCTCGTAGCCCTGGGCGTGGAAGAAGCGCACCGCCTCGCTGCCGATCAGGCCGGCCGAGCCGGTGACGAGTATCACTGATGCCATACAATTCCTCATTCTGCCGCGCGGCAGCGCCGCCGCGGACCCTAGCAGAGCGCAGAGCGAGTGGGCGTAGAGCGGAGAACAGTCGGTCTTGCTGATGCGCCCGGGTCACCCCACAGGATCACTATCTCTGCCCTGCGCTACGGTTGCGCGCTTTTGCGCAAACACGTGGCAGCCGAAGCACAGCAGCTCGGCCGAGCGGGTGTCGGCGGCCGAGAGGCGCGCCAGCGCGCGCAGCAGCACGCGCGAGGCCACTCGCTCCCACAGGCGCAGGCCGCCGCCGGCGTACTGCCCGGCCACGCGCGGCACCCGCCGCAGCTCCTGGCCGATGTACTCGAAGTAGTTGCCGTTGCGCTGGAAATCGAGCAGCTCGAAATCGTGCTGCGCCAGGTAGTGATCGTAGAAATAGCGGCTGAAGCCGGTGTAGAAATGGTAGGGCGCGAAGTGCGTAATGCTGCAGAATGGCGCGGTGATCAGCAGAAAGCCGCCGGGCCGCAGCAGCCGCGCGAACTCGGCCATGGCCTGGGCCGGGTGCGGGATATGCTCGAACACCTCGGTGCACATGATCGCGTCGAAGGCGCCGTCGGGCTCGGGGATGCGCGCGATGTCGCTCACGATGTCGAGCTTGCTCTGGTCCCAGCGGCCGGTCTGCAGCCCGACGCCGTTGCCCTGGCCGTCGTACTGCGCGAAGTCCTGCGCCACGTAGCGCAGGTGGCCGCAGAAGCGCTCGAACTGCCGCTCGCCGGCACCGGCGTCGAGCAAGCGCGCGCCGGCCGGGATCTTCTGCAGCGTCTGGGCGATCCAGGCCACGCGGGTCGATTCGTTCTGTGTGCCGACGCTCATGCGCGCTCCTTTACAAACCAGAAGCAGCCGCAGCCGTACGCCTGCGCGTCGGCTTGGGCGCGGGTGGCCGGCACGATCAGCCCGCCGTCGCGCGCGTGGTCGGGCACCAGCGCGAACTCGCGCAGCGCCAGCCCGGCGAACGCTTCTAGCACCTGGTCGTAGGCGTAGATGCGGTGTGCGTTAAACACCAGGCGCGGCCGGCCGACCGGCGTGACGAACAGCAGCGAGCCGCCCGGCGCCAGCACGCGCTTCAGCTCGGCGATCGCCTTCAGGTCGCCGTCGGGGTCGATCGGGTCGCCGTAGCGCCCGAGGCCGACGTGCTCGACGGTGTGCATGCACGAGATCGACTCGACGCTCGCGTCGGCAAACGGCAGCGCCAGCAGGTCGGCGAAGTGCGAGCTGAGGTTGTCCATGCTCAGGTCGGCCGGGCGGTAGTCGTAAAATTGCACCGGCACGAACGCCGACACAATCGCGCTGAAGTGCAGGGTCGACGAGATGTCGACGTGCAGCGCCGGGCGGGTGCGCGCCAGGACGCGCGCGGCCCAGGCGGGATGGTAGGTGTAGTGGCGGTCGAAGGGTGTGCGGGCGGTGCGGTCGAGCAGAAACGCGTGGCGCTCGGCCCAGCGCGCCGGGAAGCGCGGCGACGGCCCGGCCAGCCGCTGGTAGCGCGCGAAGTCGCGGCGGAATTCTGGGTAGGCGCGCGCGAGCTTCAGCATGCCAAGCAGCTGGCGCGCCGCTGGATTGTGCAAAATCGCCTGGAGCATAGGTTACTTGCGCTTTGGCAGCAGCGCGCGCGCCGCCTGCCGGTACGATTGCCGTGCGCGCGCCAGCAGGCCGGGCCGGCGCGGCTGGCTCTGGCGGAGCTGCGCGGTGGTGTAGTGCTGAAAGTAGCCGCGCAGCTCGGCCTCGGCGGCGGCCGGCGCCGAGATGATCACGTCTTCGAGCACAACTGTG
>CALLYN010000195.1 GCA_937858455.1 uncultured Kouleothrix sp. | reverse complement strand
AAACACATCTGGCTGTGAGGTGCGGTCGCGGCGGCGACCGCACCTCACCCCCCTTACCCCCTCCCGCACGCAGGAGAGGGGGTAAGGGGGGTGAGGGCCGACGTTGCACCAACCCTGTGCATCGGGCTGGCGAGGTTGACGGTAGGCATTGCCCTGCGGTATCATACCATCACACACTCGCTCCCACCGCTTACGATTGCACGAGGAGAGATCCAATGCGCAAGGTTATTGGCATAATGACATTTCTGATAGGGCTTATGCTGGGAATGCTCGGCGGAGCGGCGCTACTGGCCTATGCCTACCAGGCCGCGGGCCTGTACCCACCCGACGACGCCACGATCAAGTTCATCGCGCGCGAACGCGGCTGGCTGAAAGACGATGTCTAGCAGCCCTGGCAGGGTTGTATGTGAGGTGGGTTGACACGCGGGCGCGCGGCCATGCACAAGCCGCCGCCCTTGCGTTATTATCACGGCTTACGCGGCCGCTTCCCGCGCGGGGTCGTCCAGAAGCTGCCCGAGCGCGCAACCCTCCACGGTTGTTTCTTTTCTGGCCGGCCATGAAGAGGTTTGCGGGGCGGATGCGCCGCCCCCAAACCACCCAGCACGTCAGCCGTGTTACTATGCGAAGGAGCATGACATGGAACAACCCTGGTTCACCAACTACGAACCGAGCGTGCCGCAGACGCTCGGCTACCCGAACCATACCCTCGATGTCTTCCTGAGCGAAAGCGCGCGCAAGTACCCCTTCAACACTGCCAGCAACTTCGTGCTGAGCTACCTACTGGGCGGGCGCTACACTGTTGGCGGCAAGCTCACCTACCGCCGCCTGAACGAGCTGGTCGATCGCTTCGCCAATGCGCTGTACCAGCTGGGCGTGCGCAAGGGCGACCGGGTGGCGCTGATGCTGCCGAACACGCCCCAGTTCGTGATCGCCTTTTTCGCCACGATGAAGATCGGCGCGGTGGTGGTGAACAACAACCCGACCTACACCGCGCGCGAGCTGAAGCACCAGCTCGAGGACTCGGGCGCCGAGACAATCATCATCCTCAATCTGTTCTGGCCGCGCCTGCACGAGATCCAGGCCGAAACATCGCTGAAGCGCGTGATCGTCACGCACGTGTTCGATACGCTGGGCTTCCCCTCGAACCTGCTGGTGAAAGCGAAGCAGCGCAAAGATGCCGCCTGGGTCGATGTGCCGCCCGGGCCAAATGTGTTCTTTTTCAAAGATCTGATCGACAGCCACCCACCCACGCTGCCAAATGTCACACTATCGCCCGACGATACGGCGCTGTTCCAGTACACCGGCGGCACCACCGGCCTGCCCAAAGCCGCGATGCTCAGCCACCGCAACCTGGTGGCCAACACGCTGCAGGTGAGCAGCTGGCTCACCACCGGCCAGCTTGGCGGCGAAAAGCTCATGGCCGCCATCCCGTTCTTTCACGTCTACGGCATGACAGTAGGCATGATCTACGCGATCTCGACCGGCGCCGAGATTGTAATCGTGCCCAACCCGCGGCCGATCGACAACGTGATGAATATCATCCAGAAAGAGCGCTGCACGGTGTTCCCCGGCGTGCCGGCGATGTACATCGGCATTATCAACCACCCCAAGGTCGCCGAGTACGACCTGAAATCGGTGAAGGCCTGCATCAGCGGCTCGGCCCCGCTGCCGATGGAGGTGCAGGAAAAGTTCGGCCAGATCACCGGCGGCCGGCTGGTCGAGGGCTTCGGCATGACCGAGGCCTCGCCGGTGACGCACTGCAACCCGGTGTATGGCCAGCGCAAGAATGGCTCGATCGGCATTCCCCTGCCCGACACCGAGGCCAAGATCATCGACCTGGAAACCGGCGCCGATCTGCCGATCGGCGGCGAGAAAGAGGGCGAGCTGTGCGTGCGCGGCCCGCAGGTAATGCAGGGCTACTGGAACCAGCCCGAAGAGACTCGCAATACGATCGACGCCGACGGCTGGCTGCACACCGGCGACATCTGCAAGACCGACGCCCAGGGCTACTTCTATATCGTCGACCGCAAAAAGGACATGATCATCGCCTCGGGCTTCAAGGTGCTGCCGCGCGATGTCGAGGAGGTGCTGTTCATGCACCCGCAGGTGCTCGAGGCCGTGGTGGTGGGCATCCGCCACCCGACACGCGGCGACGACACGGTGAAGGCATATGTGGTGCCGAAGCCGGGCGAGCAGCCCAACGCCAACGAGATCCGCGAGTTCTGCAAGCAGCACCTGGCGCCCTACAAGGTGCCGCGCGATGTTGAGTTCCGCGCCGAGCTGCCCAAAACCATGGTCGGCAAGGTGCTGCGGCGCGTGCTGGTGGAAGAAGAAAAGCAGAAGATGGCGGCCAAATCGGCGCCACAGCCCGCCGAACAAGCCACGCCGGCCTGATGCGCGACGCCAGGCACGATACAAAGCCCCGGCACGCCTCCTATGCGCGCCGGGGCTTTGTACATGCGCAGCTGCGCCGGCCCTAACAGTATCGCGCGGCGCGCTTGACGCACACCGCCCATACGCTACAATGAGCGCGGCCGGCAGATGTTCGGCCGCCCGAAATCAACGATCGCGCCTCGGCCGGCTGGCTGCGGCGCTGCGAGATGCTATGGCGATCTCTCGGAGCGAAACAATCCGGCTGCGCTGCCCCAGCTGCAGCGCCGCGTTCGAGGCTGTGGCATGGGCGCTGGTCGACGCGGCCGAGCGGCCCGACCTGGCGGCCGCGCTGCGCGACGGCACCCTCAACCTGGCCGAGTGCCCACGCTGCGGCGCTGTGGCGCCGGCAGGCGCCGCGCTGCTCTTCCACGACCCAGCAAGCCGCCGGGTGTACTTTGCGGTGCCACCCGACACCGGCGAGCACCGCTGGCGCGAGCAGGCCCAGGCGCTGCTCTACGAGCTGGTGGGCGCGCTGCCGGAAGACGATCGGCTGCCCTACCTGGGCGATGTGCAGGTTGAGCAGGAGCTTGGCGGGGTGCGCCGGGCCGTGCTGCGCCGCGAGCGCGGGCGGGGGGCGGTCGTGGCGGGGCGCTCCACTCAACCTTCGGCGGCGTGGTGGCGCTCAACCGCAGCGGGTCGGGGGCGCTGGGGGAGCGCGACGTGCGCGACCGGCTCGACCTCGCGCCGCACGTCC
>CALLYN010000194.1 GCA_937858455.1 uncultured Kouleothrix sp. | reverse complement strand
GCAGCGGCTGGTCGTCGAGCCGCGCGGCGGTGCCGCTCTGCAGCACACCCGCCAGCGTCGCCGCCAGCGGCGTGGCGCTCAGGCTCTGCCCGATTGCCAGGCTCGCGTCCAGCAGCGGCCGGTAGGCGTCGTTGCACAGCAGCACCAGCGCGGCGCCCCAGAAGATCGCGATCGGCTCCTGCGCCGCCAGGCAGATGCTCAGCGCACTGCGCAGGCTCGGCGGCCAGCTCTCGGGCGCGCCCAATGGCGTAGCAGCCCAATCGAGCGCGCGCATCTGCGCGCCCGCCGCCCCGCCGCCTGCAAACAGTCGCTCGGCTTCGTGCATGGTCGGTTCCATCCTCGCTGCTAGCCCGGTTCCGCCGCGTGCCCGCCCGGCTGCGCGCCATTCTGGCCATCGGCCTGGCTATGCTCGGCCATGAGCGGCAGGCAGACGGTAAACGTGCTGCCCTGGCCCTCGGCGCTCTCCACGCCGATCGTGCCGCCGTGCAGCTGCACGATCTCGCGCACCACAAACAGCCCTACGCCCATGCCGCTGATATGCTGCTGTTCGACGTTCGGCGCGCGGTAGAAACGGCGGAACAGGTTCGGCATCGCCGATGCCGGGATGCCGATGCCCTGGTCGCGCACGCTCAGGCAGGCGTGGTCGCCGCGCTGCGCGAGCTCGATCGCCACGCTGCCGCCGTCGGGGCTGTATTTAATTGCGTTCTGGATCAAGTTCTGGATCACCTGCTCGAGCCGTAGCTCGTCGCCAAATACGATCAGCGGGGCCGGGCTGGGCGCGAATGTGATCGTGTGGATCGGCTGCTGGCTTTGCTGAAATTCCTGGATCAGCCGCTGCGTGAGCGTATTCAGCTCCACCGCGCCGCGCTCGATGCTGAGCTGGCCGGTCTCGATGCGCGACAGATCGAGCAGCGCCACGATCAGGCGGTTCAGCCGCCCGGCCTGCTCGCCGATGATCCGCACGGCCCGCTCGTCGCGCTCCGAGAGGCTGCCGTCGCGGCGGGCGCGGCGCAGCAGCAGGTCGGTGTAGCCGATCAGCGAGGTGATCGGCGTTTTCAGCTCGTGCGAGGCGATCGACAGAAACTGGTCGCGCGCGCGTATCGCCTCGCGCGCCTCGCGGTACAGCCGGGCGTTGTCGATCGCGATCGCCGCGCGCGCCGCCAGCTGCTCGGCCATGTCCAGGTCGTTGGCGTCGTAGTGGCGATCGGCGTCGGCCAGCACCATTGTGATCGTGCCAAGCATGCGGTCGCGCGCCGTCAGCGGCACGCACATATACGCGCTGAACCCCAGGCTGCGCAGCAGCGCCAGGTGCTCGCCATCGCGCGCCGCGGCAACCAGCACGTCGTCGGGAACGCTGGCGAACAGCTCGGGCTTGCCGGTGCGCAGTACGTTTGCCACCATGTGCCGCGCGTCGCGGTCGAGCGGGTAGCGGTCGGGGCGCTGGCGCGCCAGCTCGGCCTTGGCCGGGTCGCGGTGGGCAATCGCCAGCCGCCGCACCGTGTCGTCGGCGTCGAGCAGGTGCACGGCGCACCAGTCGGCGACCTGCGGCACCACCAGCTGCGCCAGCCGGTCAAGCGTCAGCTCGTACTCGAGCGAGCTCGCCAGCAGTGCGCCAGCGTCGAGCAGAAAGCGCTGCTGGCCGGCCGCGCGCGCGCGCTCGGCCTCGGCATGCTTGCGCGCGCTGATGTCGAGCGTCACGCCGCGCATGCCCGCCGGGCGGCCGGCGTCGTCGCGGATCGTGACCGAGTGCGTCTCGACCCACAGCACCCGGCCGTCGCGCGCGACCCAGCGGAACTGGTTGATGCCCGGCTCGCCGCGCTGAAATGTTTCGGTGGCGCGGCGCGCGGCCCCCTCGCGGTCGGCCGGATGCACGATCGTAAGCCAGAAGTTCGCCGTCGAAAGCCACGCCTCGCGGCTGTAGCCGAGCATGCGCTCGACATAATCGCTCACGAAGTCGATGCGCTGGTTGGCTGCGTCGGGCTGCCCCCACGACTCCCACACCACGCCGGGCACATTGGCGATCACGTTGTCGAGCCGGCGGCGCTCGTTTTCCACCTGGCGCGTCAGCGCGGTGGTGGCCTCGGCGGCGCGCTTCTGCTCGCTGATATCGCGGAATACCAGCACCACGCCGATCACCTGGCCGGCCCGGTCTTTCACCGGCGCGGCGCTGTCGTCGATCGGTATCTCGCTGCCGTCGGGGCGCACCAGCAGGGTGTGGTTGGCCAGCCCCACCACCACGCCCTCGCGCACAACGCGGTCGAATGGGTTGAAGGCCGGCGCGCGCGTTTCCTCGTTGATGATCGTGAACACCTGGCCGAGCGGCTGGCCCGTGGCGTGCTCGGCCGGCCGGCCGGTGAGCTGCTGCGCCACCTGGTTGATGAACGTGACGGTGCCATCCGGGTCGGCCACGATCACGGCGTCGCCAATGCTGGCAAGCGTGACGCTCAAGCGCTCGCGCTGCTCGTCGAGCGCGGCGCTGTGCGCGTTGGCTTCGGCGAGCGCGCGGTGGTAGCTGCCGTCCAGCTCAAGCAGCTGGCGGCGCGTCAGCAGCGCCAGCGCCAGCGCCAGCAGCAGCGCCAGGCCGATGCAGGTGCCCACCACGATCTGCGCCGAGCGCTGGGCCAGCGCCGAGCGCTGGTCGCGTAGCTGCTTTTCGGTGCCAATAAAGCTGGCGAGGTCGCTGCGCAGGCCGTCCATCAGCGATTTGCCGCTGCGCGAGCGCACTGCGGCCATGTAGTCGCCGCCGCTGTTGCGCAGCGCGATGATGTTGGCCGCGAATGCGCGCCAGCCGTCGATGCGCGGCCGCATCTGCGCCAGCCGCTCGCTCTGCGCCGGGTTGTCGGCCACCAGCTGCGCCAGGTCGCCGAGCTGGCCGTCGAGCGCGGGCGCGGCCTGGTCGTAGGGCGCGCGGAAATCGGCCTCGCCGGTGAGCAGAAAGCCGCGCACGCCCGTCTCCATATCGATCAGCAGGCGCTGCGTCGTCTGGGCCTGCGCGATCACCTGGTCGGTATGGTCGACCCAGCGCGTGTCGATCAGCAGCGCGTTGAGCTGCCAGATCAGCACCGCCGTCAGCAGCGCCAGCGCCAGCACTGGTAGCGCGAACGCGCGCGTGAGCGCGCGCCGGAACTGAATTTGGCCAACCTGCGGCTGTGTCATAGGTCGTTCCGCTTATGTGGCATGCTGGTCGCCTGCGGCCAAGTGGCCGCCCAGCAATAGCCTTCGGCCGCCCCCGAATAATGCCGGCTGGCGGGCAGAAGAGGTATGATCTGTCGGTAGGTTTTGATGGCTCGCGCGCCGCTGATTATGCGCGGCGCAGCCAGGCGGGCGCAGAGTGGGCCGGCGCTCAGGCGGCCGGCGGCTTGAGGTAGCGCCGCTCGGCGACGCTCTCATCGGTTTCGGGTGCGGGCGGTTGCGCTTCGCGCTCGTCGGTCAGGTACACCTCGGCCAGCGCGTCGAGCACGTCGCGCAGCTCGCTGCACAGATCCTCGAAGATCTCGGTGAGCAGGTCGGCGTCGAACAGCGCGTCGCCGATCGGCCAGCTCTGGTGGATGGTCATGGCTTTGACGCGCGGCCCCTGCGCCGGCAGGAACGACATCGCCAGGTCGACGCGGATCGGGTTTTCGCTGGTAGGCGCGGCGCTGGCGTACAGCTCGTGTACGGCGTGGGCGATCTGCGGCAGCGCCGCTAGGTCGCTCAGCGGCTCGGTGACCAGCGGCAGCGTGTAGGTCACCTCGATCTCGAGCCCGACCCCGGCCGACGAGGCCAGGATGCGCTCGTCGACAATGCCGTCGAACGAGTCGGGCAGGCCGCCGCGCAGCGAAAATACCGTAAACTCAGGCGACCAGCGGAACGAGATCGCCGCGCGCAAGGGCGGCTCATCCGGCGCGCGGTCGTCTTCAATGCCGCGCGGCAGGCAGGTGATGCTCAGGCTGCGGCCCAGCGCGTGTGTGTCGAGCAGCTCTTGGGTGTAGGCAATATTCAGCTCGGTCTGTTCGATCGCCGTGAGCAGCACCGCCACAAAATTCTCGTAGGTGAGCATGCCGTCGTGTCCCTCGCGCTAACAGTGAGTACGGCAGTGCATTATAACACTCCTCGCGGCTGGCTGGGGTTTGGATGCTCGTTGGGGGTCGCAGGCCCGCCAAAACCCCCGCGCGCAGGCGCCTGGAGCGGATAGGAGTTACGCAGTTGGCGTGCTCATACTAACTCCGTTTGATTACTTTCTTTTTCTTGTGCGGCGCCCGGCTTTGCCGGGCGCCG
>CALLYN010000193.1 GCA_937858455.1 uncultured Kouleothrix sp. | reverse complement strand
CCAGCGGCGGCACGCCCAGCGCCGCGCGCTCCGCGTCGGTGGTGCGCGGGTCGTAGGGCCACACCCGCGCCCGGCCGCCGTCGTCGACGCTGTTGGTGCCATACTTCTGCGGCAGGCCCTGGCGCATCAGCCAGCGGTCGTGGCTGGCCGCCACCATGTAGGGCGCGCGCGGGTGGCCCATATCGGCGGCGGTGCGCGCCAGCAGGTGCGCCATGGCCCAGTGCTCGAGCCGCTCGCCGTGCTGAAACAGAAACGTGGCGTGCAGAAAGTCGTCGGCGTCGCGCACCGCGCCGGCGCCCAGCAGGGCTGCGGCGCGCGCGCGGCGCGCCTGGCTGGCCAGCAGGGCTTCTTCGCCGGCAAACGTGCGCGCGTCGGCGATATCTTCTTCGTATAATGCGCGTAGCTCGTCGTTCATACTGTATTGACTCTCGGGTAAGATACCCTATAATAATCCAAGACCTGTGCGCTTTGTTTCGCCACCCAAGCCGGCTGTGCGAGGCGGGAGCGAATTGCTATGCATAAGCAGGCCACAGCAACCCCCGACACCATCGATGGCTCGGCCGCGAAAGTATCACCCCATCAGGTGTCGCCGGCAATCGCCGGCGCACGATCGCGCGCTATTCACACCGCTGGGTCACGGCTCCAGCCACACGATATTCTGCACCTTCAGCGCACTGTTGGCAACCACTATGTTCAACGCCTGCTGGCCACGAGGTCTTCGCAGCAGGCTGGTGTGATTCAGCGCTTTGTGCCGCAGAATCTCGGCGGGGCGCTCGATCATCAGGCCTACCAGCGGCGCCATGCACACGGCGACTTCGGGATAGCGAACAAAGGCTGGATCGAGCTGAATATTCCCGCCGGCGTCGCGATCCCGAATATCGCGCTGCTGAACGGTATTGCCGGGGTGTACCTGCCGCCGGCCTTGCAGCAGGGCAGCAATAGTATTCACGCCACCAGCACCGGCCCAAACGGCTCCCACGCCGAGGAAGTGCTGGTCCAGGCCGCGCAGGCGCTGGGCGTTAACTTCGCGCTGGCGCCCAACGCCCCCGGCGGTATCTCGGTTGTGCGCATGTACACCGAGCGCGCGCCCTGCTCGCCCAACGAAAACATCGGCAAACTACGCGCAACTCGCGGAACCGGCGGCTGCTGGGGCGATCTCCAGGCCCGCCTCCATCCTGCCGTAGTGGTGTCGTACTCGGTGCCAAACACCGATCACGAGCATGGCGATCTGCTGCTTGCCGTCAAAATCCGTAGCTTGAAACAGTGGGCGACCCAGCAGATTGAGGCTGCGTACACGGCTACGTCCGCCCGGCTGCTTGCCCGTGTCAATAGCCACGCTATCGCTGTATCGGCAGGTGGGCAGCTGCTCACACATATACAACAGCTGCGCGACGACTACGTACGCTACTTTCGCCAAATCCAGCCGGTGCAATTCGACGGCGCATACCACATGATCGTCCTCGAAGTGCAAGACTTTGTGCGAAACGGAACCCAGGCGATCAACCAGAGTGTGCTTTGAGCTACTATGAGTAGATTGAAGCCAGCCCCAGTGCTCGAAACCGCACGCCTCAGGCTGCGCCAGCACCAGCCCGCCAACCACGCCGCGCTGCACGCAATCCTCTCCGACCCCGTCACAATGCAGTTCTGGCCCGCGCCGTTCACGCCCGAGCAGACGCAGGGCTGGATCGAGCGCCAAGTCGCCAGCTACGCCGCGCGCGGCTACGGCCGCTGGGCGGTCGAGCGCGCGGCCGACGGCGCGCTGATCGGCGATGTCGGCCTGGCGCTCGCGCAGGTCAACGGCCGCGACGAGATCGACCTCGGCTATATCATCCACCACCCGTTTTGGCGCCAGGGCTACGCGCTCGAGGCCGCGCGCGCCGCGCTCGAGTTCGCCCGCGCCCAGCCCGGCATCACGCGCGTTGTCGCCAACATGGCCCACGACCATCACGGCTCGCGGCGCGTAGCCGAGCGCCTGGGCATGCGCTACGAGGGCGAGTTCGCCAACGCGCGCAATCGCGGCATTCGCACGCTGCTATTCGCGATCGAGCTCGGCTAGCCCTACGGCATCCGCCAGTCGGTCGGGTCGGCGAAGCGCTGGCGCCGCCAGCCCCAGCCGGGCGCGAGGATCGTGCCGGGGTCGTTGATCGCGTACAGCGCGCGCAGGGCATAGTGGATCGTGCTGAGCTGCTGCGCGCGGTTGCTAGGCTCGCCCAGCGGGTGGCCGAACGGCCACCTCAGGTGCACCGCGCGCGGCGGGCGCACCCGCTCGGCGATCTCCCTCAGGCCAATCAGGCAGACGGTTGGGATGCCGGCGGCCTCAATCACACGGGCGATCAGTCCCACGGACTGGTTGCAGATCCCTCAGGCCGGCGTCAGCAGCACCGCGTCGATCCGATCCTGCTTGAGCTTGCCGGCCACCTGCGGCGCGCTCTGCCGCAGCAGCGTGTCGACGTGCGGCGGCTCGATGTGGCCCATGAAGCTGTAGCAGGTGCCCAGCCCGGCGATATGGCCGGCCGCCGCCAGCTCGCCGAACAGCCCGATCGGCAGCAGGATGTTCAGGTCGCGCTCGGCGTCGGCGTGGTCGTAGTAGTCATGCGTGATCGTCAGCTGCTCGCGCGGCGTGGCCGGGTCGATCGCGCGGAAGCTCGCGTCGCCGCGCGGGTCGGCCATGTCGAACGGCGGCTGCGCGCGCGCGTGCACGCCGCCGGTAGTCACCAGCGCCAGGCGGCAGTCGCGCAGCGGCTTGCGCATAGGCGCGAACGGCACCGTATCAAACGCGAGCGCGTCGAAGCCGCGGCCCCAGCGCCGCGCCAGCGCCGGAACGCGCGTGTACAGCCGGCCGATCAGGTGGTAGATCCGCTGACGCAGCTTGTCGCCGTCGGGCATCGCATAAACCTGCTAGAGCCTGTCTGAAACGGGGAAGTGCGAGGGGCTATGCCCTCGCGCACCCCCTAATATCAAATCCGTTTGATTACTTGTGTTTTTGTGCTGGGCAAGCACATGCCGCACCATCACCAAGATTTCTGCGGGGGCGGCTTCGCCGCCCCCGCACCCCCACCGTGCAGGGT
>CALLYN010000192.1 GCA_937858455.1 uncultured Kouleothrix sp. | reverse complement strand
GGTGATGGTTTGCCCTTGAGGCATGAGCATACGGCGTTGATGTTGGCACGGCCTTCTTTAACGGTGGCGGCGCGCACGATGCGCGCCCTACATTGGCCAAAACGCTCACTCGCTCTCCGCTCCAACGCTCAAACGCTCTCGCAACGCCGGTGGAGGATGCCTCGTGGCGCGGGTACGGGTGATGGTTGGCCCTTGAGGCATGAGCGTCTGACGTTGCCGCTGGCACGGCCTTTCCCGTAGGGCGCGCATTGTGCGCGCCTCGTGCTCGCCCCCAAAGGCTTTCGGGGGCTACGCGCACCCGCGCCCCCTTTTGTCCGACACTGCTTCGGGGCTGCGCCCCCGTTCCCCGCGGCAGGGGGCTGCCGCCAGCCCCCTGCACCCCGCCGCTGGGGCGAAGCCCCAGACCCCGTAATGAATGCCTCGGTATGCTCAGCCTTGGTGACGCATGCCTCGTGGCATGAAATAACCGGTTGGTTTGCCCTGAGGCATGAGCGTATCGCATTGCTTGCTGGTACGACATTCTTTCAGCCGGAAAGGTTGTAGGAAAACCGGCAGGGTTTTCCTACGCGGGGGGCCGGGGGCGCAGCGCCCCGGTATCACCCACTCGCGGGGGCCGGGGGCGCAGCGCCCCGGTATCACCCACTCGCGGGGGGCCGGGGGCGCAGCGCCCAGCCACGATTGGGGCGCGGGGCGCAGCCCCGCAGCAAACCCGCAAGCCTATGCTATAATCACGGCTCAGGTGGCCCACCGGGCCGCCACTGGTCGGCGAAGGTGGCATGCTATGATCAAGGAGCGGCCGAGCATCTCGGCGTTTTTCCCGGCCTACAACGACGGCGGCACCATCGGCAGCCTGGTCGTCACCACGCTGCAGACGCTCGCCGAGCTGACCGACGACTACGAGGTGCTGGTCGTCGAGAACGGCAGCACCGACTATACCGTCTCGGTGCTCGAGGAGCTGGCCGAGAAGTACGACCACTTTCGCTACCTGGCGCACCGCCAGGCGCTCGGCTACGGCGGCGCGCTGCGCGTCGGCTTCCGCGAGTGCCGCAAGGATCTGATCTTCTACACCGATGGCGACGCCCAGTACGACCCGCGCGAGCTCAAGCTGCTGCTGCCGGCTATGGCCGACGATATCGACGTGGTGAATGGCTGGAAGATCGAGCGGCACGACCCGCTGCACCGGGTCATCATTGGCCGGATGTACCACCACTTCGTCAAGCTGATCTTTGGCTTCAAGCTGCGCGATGTCGACTGCGACTTCCGCCTGATGCGCCGCGAGGTGTTCGACCTGATCGACCTCGAGTCGCCCGACGGCACGATCTGCCTCGAGCTGGTGAAAAAGCTGCAGGACGCCGGCTGCCGCTTCGCCGAGGTGCCTGTGCATCACTACCACCGCACCTACGGCAAGAGCCAGTTCTTTAACTTCAGGCGCCTCAGCCGGGTGCTGCCGCACGTGGCCTGGCTGTGGTGGAAGCTTGTGGTGCGGCGCGAGCACATGGGCCGGATCAAAACGCGGCGTCGGGCGATCGAGACACAGCGGCAAACCGACAAGGAGACAAGGAGCATTGTGCGCTAGGCGCGGTTCAATTCCCGTGGTTTCGGCCCGGCTATGCGCCCGGCTGTTGCGCGCGGGCCTAGCGCAGCCGCGCGCACAACCGGCGGTGCCCGCGTGAACGCGCCAGCCTCCTTGACTGCTTGCCTCACAACAAGTGAAAGCATGAACACATTCGCGACTACCTTTGACGGCGCGCGGGTGCTGGTCACCGGCGGCCTGGGGTTCATTGGCTCGACGCTGGCGCACCGGCTGGTGGCGCTGGGCGCGCACGTGACGCTCGTCGACTCGCTCATCCCGATCTACGGCGGCAACCTGCGCAATATCGCCGCGATCGCCGACCGCGTCAAGGTGAACATCGCCGACGTGCGCGATGAGTACTCGATGGACTACCTGGTGCAGGAGCAGGATTACCTGTTCAACCTGGCCGGCCAGTCGAGCCATATGGACTCGATGCGCGACCCGTACACCGACCTCGAGATCAACTGCCGCGCCCAGCTGTCGATCCTCGAAGCCTGCCGCAAGCACAACCCGCGCCTCAAGGTAGTGTACACCTCGACCCGCCAGATCTACGGCAAGCCCGACTTCCTGCCCGTCGACGAGCGCCACCTGCTGCACCCCACCGACGTGAACGGCGTGAACAAGATGGCCGGCGAGTGGTACCACATCGTCTACAACAACGTCTACGGCGTGCGCGCATGCGCGCTGCGGCTCACCAACACGATCGGCCCGCGCATGCGCGTCAAAGACGCCCGCCAGACGTTCCTGGGCATCTGGATCAAGCAGCTGATAGAGGGCCAGCCCATCCAGGTGTGGGGCGACGGCCTGCAGATCCGCGATTTTAATTATGTCGACGACTGCGTCGAGGCGCTGCTGCTGGCCGCCGCCGCGCCGGCCGCCAACGGCCAGATCTTCAACCTCGGCAGCGATGAGACGATCAACCTGCGCGACCTGGCCGAGCTGCTGATCGAGATCAACGGCGGCGGCAGCTTCGAGATCATTCCGTTCCCCGCCGACCGCAAGCCGATCGACATTGGCGACTACTACGCCGACTACCGGCTGATCCAAGGCCGGCTCGGCTGGCGCCCGAAGGTCTCGTTGCGCGAGGGCCTGCGCCGTACGCTTGAATTTTATCGCGCCGAGAAAGAGCACTACTGGTGATCGCTCGAACTCTCCTACGCGCTCGCGCCGCGTTCGCGCTCGCCATCTTCGCGCTGGCCATGGCTGCCTGCGCCGGTGCTAGCCCCAAGCTCGTGGCGGCGCCGCGCGACCCCGAGCTGCCATGGCAGCTCAACCTCCCGGCCGGCTTCCAGATCCAGCTGTACGCGAAGGGCCTCGAGGAGGTGCGCAGCATCGCCTTCGACGGCCAGGGCGTGCCGTATGTGACGGTGATGAACCGCGGCACCAAGCTCGGCGGCAAGGTGCTGGCCCTGCCCGACGACAACCACGACGGCCGGGCCGACCGCACGGTGCTGGTGGCCGATCGGCTCGACCGGCCGCATGGCATTGCCTTCCACGACGGCGTGCTGTATGTCTCCGACCCCGGCACGATCTGGCGCTTCCGCGACACCAACGGCGACATGGTGATCGACGAGCGCAAGCGCATGATTACCAACATGCCCTACCAGGACGACCACTGGGCGCGGCCGTTTGTGTTCGACAACGCCGGCAACCTGTTCGTGGCGATCGGATCGACCTGCAACGCCTGCCAGGAGGGCAACAAGCTGCGCGCGACCATCCAGGAGTATCATCTGGGCGGCGCCGAGCCGATCGTCGAGCCGGCCGCCACCTTCGCGCGCGGGCTGCGCAGCGTGGTGGGCCTGGCGTCGCGGCCCGGCACCAGCGAGTTGTGGGCCACAAACAACGGCCCCGACCACCTCGGGCCAACCCTGCCCAACGACCAGCTGTTCCACCTCGAAGAGGGCAAGCACTACGGCTGGCCGTACTGCCATAGCAACCGCACCGCCGACCCGCAGGTGCTGGCCGACACCGGGATTGTCACGCCCGACCGCACGCCCAAGGGCGAGTTCTGCCGCGACAAAGTGGCCAGGCCGGCGCTGCTACTGCCTCCGCACTCGGCGCCGCTGGGCCTGGCCTTCTACGAGGGCAGCCTGTTCCCAGCGGCGATGCGCGGCAGCCTGTTCATCGCGCTACACGGCGCCTTCGACTTCTCGAACCAGAACGGCTACCGGGTGGTTCGGGTGCCGTTCACCGACGGCAAGCCCGGCCCGGCCGAGGATTTTATCACCGGGTGGGTGCCGCCCAACGCGCCCAAGTGGATCGGCCGCCCGGTCGACGTGGCGGTGGCGCCCGACGGCAGCCTGTTCGTCAGCGATGACTTCAACGGCTTTTTGTACCGCGTCACCTACACCGGCAGCTCATGATCGAGCGGATACCACAGCAGACACGCCCGTGGCTGGCGGCCATGCTGGCAGGCCTCGCGGCGCTGGCAGTGGCCTGGCTGGGCTGGGCGCTGGGCGGGCCTGTCGCGCTCGACATCGGCGCGCCCACCGACGTGTCGTTTGTGCGTGGCTTCTACGCGGCCGAGCAGAGCAACCACGGCACCTACCGCTGGAGCAGCCCCACGGCGCAGATCTGGCTGCCGGCGGTTCGCGGCCCGGCCCAGCTCCAACTGCGGATGGTTGGCCGCCCCGGCGGCTCGACGATGACCGTGCGCGCCGGCGACGTGGCGCTGGCGACGTTTGACGTGCCGTCCG
>CALLYN010000191.1 GCA_937858455.1 uncultured Kouleothrix sp. | reverse complement strand
CGAGCCGGCCGCGCGGCCCGAGCCGCAGCGCCCAAACGACTCGCGCGCGCAGCGCCAGCGCCGCCGCCGTGGCAAGCGCGACAAATAGAGTGCGCGAGCGGCTGTGCCGCTTGCACTCGCCCTTTTCAGCAGGTGCTAAAGGCAATATCTTTCAAATACGCTGAGCATAGGCGTTTGCCACAAAGACACAAAGTCTCGAAGGCGCGCTGCTGCCGCATATTGTGCCTTTGTGGCTATTTCGGCGGTTCCTGATTCTGTAGAGGTGTGCGTTTTTCCGCGCGGAGCGCGGAAAAACGCACACAACGATGGCTGAGTACCATGCTGCCGCAGGCAAAAGCGCCCGATTGAGGGAGCCGGACAAGGCAACCGCGTAAGCCCGAATGTATTGGTGCTACAAGGAGCAGGCTTTCTATGTCGATCTCGGTTCCGCTTCGGCGCACGCGCAGCAACCTCCTGCTGTTCGCGCTGCTCACGGTCATCCTGGCGACGATCTTCGCGGTGGCATTTGTGACGCACGCCGCGCTGACGCGGGGCCGCGAGCCGAACTGGCAGCCGCTCGGCCCGGCCGCAACCCTGCAGGGCCAGGCGCCACAGCGCTTCGAGCTTGATGGCCAGGTGGTATACCTGCTGAGCAGCGGCGGCGCGCCGCTCGCGCTGAACGCGCGCGACCCATACCGCGCCTGCGTGGTGACGTGGGCCGACGCCGAGCAGCGCTTCGTCGACCCGTGCTACGGCTCGCGCTACCGCGCCGACGGCAGCTACGTCTCGGGGCCATCGCCGCGCGGCCTCGATCGCTTCGAGGCGCGCGTCAACGCCGGCACCGTCGAGGTCAACCTGAACCAGGCCGCCGCCGGGCCGGCGCGGCCGTAGCCCGGCAACACCAGCACACACAAGCGCGCCGGCCCGCAGGCCGGCGCGCTCGGTTGGTATCGCCGCGCCGCTCAGTTCTCCACAGCCTTAAACGGCCGCAGCATGAGCACCGGAATGTCGACCCGGCGCAGCACGCGCTCGGCGACGCTGCCCATCAGCAGCTGCCGTAGGCCACTGCGGCCGTGCGTGGCCATTGCTATCGCGTCGGCGCGGTGCTGCTCGGCCGCCGCCGCGATCTCTTCGGCCGGGATGCCGAAGCGCACCTCCACCGCCACCTCAAAGCCCGCCGCCTCGAGCAGGTGCCGATCTTCGAGCAGCTCCTGCTCGAACAGCGAGCGCTCGCTCTGCTCGATCTGATCGGCGTAGATCGGGTGCTGAGTATACTCGATATCCCAGGCACTATCGAACATTGGCCTCATCCACGAGAGCGACATCATCCGCGGCGGCGCGCCGATGATGCTCGCAGCCGGCTCGGCCACGCGCAGCAGAATGATCGCGTAATCGCGAGGGCTGTACAGGCGGCTCACCTGCGGCACGATCCGCCGGCTGAAATCCGAGCCGTCGATTGGAACAATCATTGTTCGCTTGGGCATCACATACCTCCATTGCTTGCAGCGTGATATCCCGAATACAGCATAGCAGATCGGCAACGCGCGCGCGTTACGCCCCCTTCACGCTCGGTGGTGATCTCGACGACATAGCACCGACGATGCCAAACCGCTACCTGGCGGTAGCGTTCCTTTTCACGCGGGCGCGCCCGGCGGTGTATGCTAGAGGCAGCACGAGCCCCGCAGCGCGTGCCGGTGTCGCAGCGGCTGGCCGCTACACGGCGGCGAGCGGCCAGCAGGCAGGGCAGGCCGATGAATCAGGAGCAGCCATTCTGGAGCAAGCCGATCGAGCAGGCGCTGGCCGATGTGCGCAGCAGCCCGGCCGGGCTGAGCGCGGCCGAGGCCGAGGCGCGGCTGCGCGACTGCGGGCCGAACGCGATCGACAGCCAGCGCCGCGCCGGCGCGCTGCTGCTCTTCCTCGCGCAGCTCCGAAGCCCGCTGGTGCTGATCCTGGTGTTCGCCGCCGCGATCTCGGCGTTTGTGCACGAATGGCTCGACGCCGCGATCATCATCGCGATCGTGCTGGGCAGCGCGGCCCTGAGCTTTGTGCAGGAGTATCGCGCTGGCGCCGCCGTCGCGCGCCTGCACGATCGCGTGACGGTGAAGGCCAGCGTGCTGCGCGACGGCAAGGCCCAAAGCCTGCCGGCGCGCGCGATCGTGCCAGGCGACATCGTGCTGCTGGCGGCCGGCAGCCTCGTGCCCGCCGATGGGCTGCTCGTCGAAGCGAACAGCTGCTTCGTCAACCAGGCCGTGCTCACCGGCGAGTCGCTGCCGGTGGAAAAGCAGCCGGGCCTGGCCGCGCCCGGCGCGCCGCTGACCGAGCGCGACAACTGCCTGTTCCAGGGAACCTCGGTGCGCAGCGGCACGGCGCGCATGCTGGTGGTGAACACGGGGCCGCGCACGCTGTTCGGCGCAATCGCACGCCGGCTCGAGCTGCGCCCGCCCGAAACCGAGTTCGAGCGCGGGATCCACCGCTTCGGCGCCATGCTGACGCAGATCATGCTGGCGCTCGTGCTGGTGGTGTTCGCGATCAACGTGTTTGCCGCCAAGCCGGCGATCGACTCGCTGCTGTTCGCCATCGCGCTGGCGGTGGGCATCTCGCCCGAGCTGCTGCCGGCGATCATCAGCATAACCCTCGCGCACGGCGCGCAGACAATGGCGGCGCGCGGCGTGATCGTGCGGCGGCTCAACGCGATCGAGAACTTCGGCAGCATGGACGTGCTCTGCACCGACAAGACCGGCACGCTGACGGTGGGCGTCGTGCGGCTGGAAGCCGCCGTCGACCCGGCCGGCCAGCCGGCCGCCCCGGTGCTGCGCGCCGCGCTGGCGAATGCCAGCTTGCAGAACAGCCTGGGCAGCCCGCTCGACGATGCGATCGCCGCCTATACCCAGGCGCACGGCTGCGCGGCCGGCGAGCTCGAGAAGCTTGGCGAGATCCCCTACGATTTCACGCGCAAGCGCGTGAGCGTGATCGCGCGCGGCGCAGGCGAGCCGCCCGAGCTGATCGCCAAGGGCGCGCTGGCCCAGCTGCTGGCGGTGTGCGAGCACGTGAGCGCGGGCGGCGGCAGCGCGCC
>CALLYN010000190.1 GCA_937858455.1 uncultured Kouleothrix sp. | reverse complement strand
AGCGTCGTCGGCCGGGCGCCGGCCCAGCGCGCGCTCGAAGTCGTCGCGCGCGCGGCCGTAGTCGCCGCGCGCCAGGTAGGCGAAACCGCGAAACGCATAGCCGTCGCTCTCGCCCGGCCGCAGGCAGATCACCTGGGTATAGCTGGCGACCGCCTGCTCGATTGGCGCGCAGCCTGCGGGGTTGGCGGCGCACGCCCCCGAGGCCAGCGCCTGCTCGACCAGCCGGTTCCCGCGCACCAGCGCGTTGTACCAGCGCAGGGTCGTGCCGGTATGCCAGCCCAGCAGCACCAGCCCGGCCAGCGCCACTATCGCCAGCAGGGTTCGCAGCATGTACGGCAGCCGCAGCGAAACCGCCAGGCGCAGCGGGCGCGGCGGCGCGTACAGCGTCAGCGCCAGCAGAAAGCCGCCCGCCAGCACCGGCGTAGCCAGGTCGGGCCGCATTCCCAGCGCCCCCAGGTCGATCCGGCCAAGCAGCACGCCGGCTGTCAGCCCCGCGCCCACCAGCGCGGTCGCAATCAGCGGCACCGGCGCGTCGGCGGTGTGGCTATTGGCGCCCAGCGGCTGAGCCACAAACCACCACAGCAGCGGGATGAGCAGGCCAGGCGTGGCAACCACATACAGGTTGATCAGCGAGTAGCCCAGCAGCATCGGCTGGTTGAGCGGCCCCGGCCACAGCACCAGCAGCGCGAGCAGCGCCAGCGCGTACAGCAGCGTCGCCAGAAAGCACATCCCCCACACGCTGCGCACGATCTCGACGCTGAAGTGGCGCGCCGGCCGGTGCAGCCGCCGCCCAAGCTCGTCGCACAGCTCGGCGTAGTTCGTCAGCGTGCCGGGGAGCAGCAGCGCGTGCGAGCCAGCGGCGCGCGGCCGCACCAGCGTGCCCGAGAAGTCGTGCAGCAGGTAGCCAAAGGCGCGCCGGTCGATGGCGATCAGGCTGTCGATATCGGCCAGCGCGATGCTCTGCGTGCCCGGCTGGGCGGGCGCGAGCGCCGCCGCGCGGCTGCCCGCCAGCCGCACCAGCCCACACTGCAGCCGCCTGACGATCCAGCGCAGATCCTGGCGCACCCACAGCACCGCGTCCATCAGCGAGCCCTGGCCGGCCGGGCCGCGCCAGTTCAGCTCGTAGCGATTCAAGATCAGGCGGCCGGGGCGGCGGCTCTGGAACTGCGCCGGCGACGAGAAGCCGATCACCGTCAGGCCCAGCACGGTGTACGACAGCATGTAAAAGCCCATGATCCACAGCAGCCGCCGGGTGGCGCCCAGCGGGTCGAGCGGCGGCGGGCTGGGCTGCAGCTTCACCCGGCTGCCGGCGAGCTGCGTCAGGTTGAGCACATTGAACGAGCCGATGTCGAGCGCCACATTGCCCGAGATCCGCCCCGCCACAAGGTCATTGGTCACGGCCGAGCTGGCCGGCCCACGCGCCAGCGCGTTGGGGAAGCGGGTCATGTCGACCAGCGGCGGCGGGAAGGTCAGCTCGGTCTGCGTCTGGATCTTAACATCGCTGGGCAGCTGCACGGCCAGCAGCAGGCCAACCAGCAGGTAGGCCGGCAGAAACACCGCCGCCGAGACGCGGAACAGGCGCAGCAGCGGGTGTTCGAAGCGCTGTGGAAAGTGGCGCTCGGCGATGCCGTCGAGCAGCACGCGAATGCTGTGGCGCTGCTCGTCGCTCAGGCGCGGCGCGCGCTCGGCGCGCCACAGCTGGTGCGCCAGCCCGCTCACCGCCAGCGCCGGGTCGAGGCTGGCGCTCTCGTCGCCCTGCAGCGTAGTGACGTTCTGCCACGCGGCCAACGCCTCGCGGCAGTTCTGGATGGCGAGGTCGTCGAAGGTGGTGGCCATGCGGGCGTCGCGGCGTGCATCGGCCGTGGCGGCGCGCTGGGCGTTTGCCAGCGCCAGCGCGCTCAGCGTGCGCGCCTGCTGCGTCGGCGCCTGCTGCCGCACAAACACCGGCAGCGCGCTGTTCAGCACCTCGACGGCCTGCTCGGATTTTTCCTGCGTCGCCAGCACCTCGCCCAGCTCTAGCCGCCACACCGCCTGGCGCCACGCGCGCATGATCGTGCTGGGGCGCGCCAGCAGCGCCTCGTAGCCTGCGGCGGCGGCATCGTAGGCCCCCATCAGCACATACAGCCGCGCCAGGCGCTGCGTCACCTCGCCATAGCTGTCGTCGTCGCCGCGTGCCAGCGCCAGGGCGCGCGCCCGGCGGTAGGCGCTGACGCTCAGCACACACAGCCGCGCCACCGTCCAGTCCTGGCCGCGCCCAAGGTTCTGCAGCGCGCCGGGGATGTGTAGCTCGCGCACGCCCTGGCGGATCAGCACAAACAACAGGTACAGCGTCAGCGGCAGGCGCACCAGCGCATCCCAGATCAGGTGCAGCCACAGGATGAGGCCCGCCGGGCGGGGCGGCCGGTCGGCGCCGGCGTCCATGCGCCGGGCGATCGTGCTATACGCATCGCCCAGCGCCACCAGCGTGCGCTCCAGCTCGATCAGCTCGGCCGGCGCCTGCGTACCGCCCGCGTCGGGGCGCCAGCCGCGCTCGCGCGTGTACACAAGCGCGCGGCTGCGGCGCAGCGCGTACTCGGCGGCGCGCAGGCAGCTCAGCGCCGCCGACCAGCTGCCGGTAGCGTTCGACTGCGATGGGTCGAGCGCGCGCGTTGCCAGGCCGCGCAGCAGCTGCGCCTGAACCAGCGGGTCGTGCACCTGCTCGCGGATCCGCGCCGCGCTGTCGA
>CALLYN010000189.1 GCA_937858455.1 uncultured Kouleothrix sp. | reverse complement strand
CACCGCCGCTGCTGCGGCCTGGGCCTCGCGGCGGGCCTGGGCGAACGTAGGCGTGACGAGCGCATTGATCGCCGCGTGGCTAGCCTCGGTGCGGCGAATATGGGCTTCGACCACATCGACGGGCGAGAGTGCGCCGGAGCGAATGCGGCGCGCCAGCTCGGCTGCAGAGAGCGTTGTGATTGTCATGGGCGCGGCCTAACTGCGGTTGTACTCAGGGCGAGAGGCGCTCGATCTGCCAGGTGCCATCGGCGGCGCGACGGTAGCGCAGCCGATCGTGCAGCCGGCTTGGGCGGCCTTGCCAGAACTCGATCGTATCGGGCACCACACGGTAGCCGCCCCAGTGTGGCGGGCGCGGCGCCGCGCCGGCGGCATACTGCGCGGCAAGCTCGGCGACGCGCTGCTCGAGTGGCGCGCGGCCGGCGATCGGCTGGCTCTGGGCCGAGGCCCAGGCGCCGATGCGGCTGCCAAGCGGGCGGCTCTCGAAGTAGGCATCGGCCTCGGCGGCGTCGACTGGCTCGACGCGGCCTTCGACGCGGATCTGGCGCTCGAGCTCGGGCCAGAAGAACACCAGCGCGGCGTAGGGATTTTCGGCCAGCTCGTGGCCCTTGCGGCTCAGGGTATTGGTGTAGAACACGAAGCCGCGCGCGTCGGCGCCCTTGATCAGCACCATACGCGCCGAGGGCCGGCCGTCGGCGGTGGCGGTGGCGAGCGTCATGGCGTTGGGCTCGGGCAGGCCGGCCGCCAGGGCCGCGCCGAACCACTGCTCGAACTGCGCGATCGGGTCGGCGGCGAGGTCGGCCTCGAGCAAGCCATGCTGGGTGTACTCTTTGCGAAGATCGGCGACGGACATAGCGCTATTCCTTGTTGTATGCGCTGGGCGCCAGCGGGCGCTGGATGGCGCCATGATACCTGGTGGCGCGGGCCGCTGGCGCTACTGAGCCGTTCCGCGATTGGTTGTGAGGGGCGTATGCGGCTAGCGGCTGGGCGGCAGGCGGCAGGCGAGCACCAGAATGGCAATACCGCTGGCGCCGACGATCAGCAGGGCCGCCCTGAGCGAGACCAGGTCGGCCACCAGGCCGGTGATCGGAGGGCAGATCACAAAGCCGGTGTAAGCCAGCGCCATGATCCCGCCGGCGACTGCGGCGCTGCGGCCGGGCGCCAGCCGGGCGCCTGCGGTGAGCACAGTTGGCACGATCCCGGCAACCGACAGGCCCATCAGCGCGAAGCCGGCGATCGCCAGTGCCAGGATGCCGGGCAGCAGCAGCACATTGGCCAGCACCAGCCCCAGGCCCGAGGCCAGCAGCGAGGCGCGCGCGCCCCAGCGCGCCACCACCCACGAGTTTGCGAGGCGCCCGGCGAACATCGCGCCGTTGAACAGCGCGAATGTTGCGCCACCCAGCAGCGCATCGGCGCCTAGGCCGTGTAGGTAGATCACCGACCACAGGTTTGAGACGCTCTCGCCGATGACGCCGAGCACGCAGACCACCGCCAGCGCCAGCATGACGGGCATGCCGAGCAGCAACCGCAGCGTATCGGCCGGCCCCAGCCCGGCGCCGTCGCCGGACTCAGCTGGCGGAAAGCGCACTGGCAGCGAGATCAGCAGCAGCAGCATACACAGCAGCGCCAGCAGGGTAAGCACCGCCGGGTAGCGCCAGCCCTGGCCGAGCAGCAGCCCGGCCGCGAACGCGCCAAGCACCGCGCCGGCGCTGAAGCCGGCGTGCATCAGGTTCATTACGCTGCGGCCGGTGGCATGCTCCCAATCGAGCGTCGCGCTATTGGCAGCGGTTTCGAGCAGCGCGTTGCCAGCGCCCGAGAGCAGCAGCGCGCCGAGCAGCAGCGCAAGGCCGCCAGCCTCGGCCAGCGCCAGCTGCGACACCGCCAGCAAGGCCAGCCCGACAATCGCCAGCGATTTCTTGCCAAGCCAGTGCGCCAGCTGCGCGCCGGCTACGAGCAGCACCACCGAAAGAATCGGCGAGGCCAGCTGCACCAGGCCGAACATACTTTTGCTTAGCTGTAGCGCGCCGATGATCTCGGCCCACAGCACGCCCTGGCCGCCGATAAGTACGCCGAATAGCGCTAGGTAGCCAAACAGCAGCGCAAAGACCGCGCGTGGCTGCCAGGCGATAGAAGCGATCGGTTGGTTCGTGATCATAGTTGCCCGAAAACCTAGTTGTTGGGTGGTAAAACACAAGTATTCCACCGCGACACGCGCGACATGCGCGTCGCAGACAAAGACATGCGGAAGCAGAGCAGATATAGAGACTTGCGTGTAAAAACTGTGTGCTTTCAGAATACCGCTTTCAGCTCGATATTGCAATCTAACGATAGGATATTTCTATTGAAACCCTTGAAACAATATATTTCTCAACTGGCCTCGCAGGGGCTATAATAGGGCCATACGCAGGTGCTCCGTAGCCGCAAGGGCCTAGCCAGGGAGCAGGCCAAGAAAGGTTTATTACCATGAGGGATGCCCTGAACGATCCGTTTGGAGCGCGCGCACCGCTCAATGTTGGCGGGAAGCAGTACACGATCTACCGCCTTGATCAGCTGGCCGCTCGCGCCGGCGCTGATCTAGCGGCGCTGCCGTTTTCGATCAAAGTAGTGCTGGAGGCGCTGCTTCGCAATATTGGCGACGGCTTCACCAGCGAAGATGATGTCACCGCGCTGGCTCGCTGGACGCCCGCCAGCGCCGGCAAGCGCGAAATTGCCTTTAAGCCGGCGCGCGTGCTGATGCAGGATTTCACCGGCGTGCCGGCGGTGGTGGATCTCGCGG
>CALLYN010000188.1 GCA_937858455.1 uncultured Kouleothrix sp. | reverse complement strand
CCAGCGGCCACCACCGCCACCTGGGCGCCGCCGGGGTGGCCAAAGCTCAGCGAGAGGCGCTCGGCGTCGATCTCGGCGCCGCTGTAGCCGGCCGCGCACAGCACCCGGCCCCAGTTCGGGTCGCCGCCGTGCACCGCGCACTTAAACAGCGGCGAGCGGGCGATGCTGTCGGCAACCTGGTGGGCCTGGGCTTCGTCGGCCGCGCCGCCGACGCGGATCTCGATCAGGCGAGTGGCGCCCTCGCCGTCGCGCGCGACCTGCTTGGCCAGATCGACGCACACGCCGGTCAGGGCTTCTACGAATTGCTCGAAAGCTGTGGCGGGCTGGGCATCGCGCGCGCCCTCTGCGCTGATCTCAACACCCGAGGCGCCCGAGGCGAGCAGCAGCAGCGTATCGTTGGTGCTCATGTCGCCGTCGACGCTGACGCAGTTGAAGCTGCGGCCAGCCGCCTGGCGCAGCGCGGCCTGCAGCAGCTCGGGCGCCACGGCCGCGTCGGTAGTGACGATCGCCAGCATGGTGGCCATGTTCGGGTGGATCATGCCCGAGCCCTTGCACATGCCGGCGATCGTGACGGGCTGGCCGCCGATCTGGGCTACGGCGCGCGCCACCTTCGGGCGCGTGTCGGTGGTCATGATCGCGCGCGCGGCGATTGGCGCGCCGTGCTGCGCGGCGGCGGTAGATGTGACGGCGGCAAGGCCCTGCGCGACCTTGTCCATGTCGAGGTGCCGGCCGATCACGCCGGTGGAGAGCACCAGCACATCGTCGGGCTGGCAGCGCAGGCCATAGGCCGCCAGCTCGGCCATGCGGCGCGCGTCGGCCATGCCGCGCGGGCCGGTGCAGGCGTTGGCGTTGCCGGCGTTGGTGATCACGGCGCGGATGCCGCTAGCGTTCTTCGCCAGGATCTGCTGGTCGTAGATCACCGGCGCGGCCTTGACGCGGTTGGTAGTGAACACGCCGGCGGCGCTGCATGGCCCCTCGGCGGCGATCAGCGCCAGGTCGAGGTTGCCGCTGGGCTTCAGGCCGCAGGCGGTGGCGGCGGCGCGGAAACCGGGGGCCAGGGTGAATGTGCTGATACTGTCGTTCATGGTGTTCCTCTTACGCCTCGGGTTGAATTTTGAGCGGTGACACAATCCTCAGAAATTGCCTGAGAAGGGACCACCAAGACACGAAGACACCAGGAACGTGTATGTCGTGTTGGTGCTTTTTCAGCGTATTGCCGCTTGGTGCCTTGGTGGTACACAGGCTTTTCAAACAGCCTCCCAGGCCGGTATGCGCCGGCGGGCTTCGCCGGGGTGGCCGAGGGCTTTAGCTCGATGGCGTGCGGGTAAAGCGTATCTCCCGCGCCTGCCCATCGTCCTCGAACTCGGCCGGCCGATCGGCCTGCCAGCGATCCGGCCCTTTCACCCGTACAGCGACGGTGCGGCTTGCCGGGGTATACTGGCCCGCGCGGGCGCCGATCGTAAACACCAGGTCGTCGCCTTCGCGGCGCAGTGTGTAGCGCGTGGTGCAGTGCTGGCCGCGCTCGTAGGCAAAGGTGTGGCCATCGTCTTCATAGAAGGTTAGCTCGCCGTCGCCGGGAAACAGGTCGAGCGCCAGCGCGTCGAGCGGGCGCTCGTCGGCGTAGCGCATAGCCGGGCCGCTAGGGATGATCGCGCCGGCGCGGGCGTACAGCGGCATGCGCTCGAGCGGCGCGTCGGCGAGGATCGGCGCGCCGCGCTCGGCGGTGCCAACCCGCTCGCCGCTCCACCAGTCGTACCACTCGCCGCGCGGCAGGAACACCGCGCGGAAGCGCCGGCCGGGGTGGTACACCGGCGCGGCCATGAGCGCCGGCCCGAGCATCACCTGGTCGTGGATCTGGTAGGTGGCCGGGTCGTCGGGGAAGTGGAACAGCAGCGGGCGCAGCACCGGCGCGCCGCTCTGCGATGCCTCCCAGAACAGCGTGTACATGTACGGCAGCAGCCGGTAGCGCAGCTGCAGATACTCGCGGCAGATCGCCTCGATCTCGGGGCCGAATACCCAGGGCTCGTGGCGCTCGGTTTCGGCGTGCGAGTGCCCGCGACAGAACGGCGTCAGCGCCCCCAGCTGCATCCAGCGTGCGAATAGCTCGCCGCTGGCATTTCCAAAGAAGCCGCCCACGTCGGTGCCGACAAACGGCACGCCCGAGAGGCCCATGTTCATCAGCTGCGGCATGGTCAGCTCGAGGTGCTCCCACCACGAGCTGTTATCGCCCATCCAGCAGGCGCTCCAGCGCTGGATGCCGGCGAAGGCCGAGCGCGTCAGCACAAACGGCCGCTCGTCGCTGTGCGCGCGCAGGCCCTCATACGAGGCGCGGGCCATGCCGTAGCCGTACATGTTGTGCACCTCGGCGTGGGTGGTGCGCTCGCCGTCGGGGCCTTGCGGCGCGTCGAGGTCGATCGTGCCGACATCGCCGGCGCCCTCGCCGAACGGCCGCTGAAACACCGCCGGCTCGTTCATGTCGTTCCAGATGCCGCGCACGCCCATGTCGGCCAGCGCCTTCTGCTGCTGGCCCCACCAGGCGCGCACCTCGGGCCGGGTGTAGTCGGCGAACACCGAGTCGTCGGGCCAGACGTAGCCGTGAAAGATCGTGCCGTCGGCGCGCGTGATGAACATGCCGCGCGCCAGGCCGTCGCTGTACACGTGGTAGTCCGGGTCGATCTTCACGCCCGGGTCGATGATCGTAACCGCCTTGAAGCCGGCGGCGCGCATATCGGCCAGCAGGCGCGGCGGGTCGGGGAAGCGTGCCGCGTCCCAGGTGAACACGCGGTAGCCGCGCATGTAGTCGATGTCGAAGTGGATCACGTCGCAGGGCAGGTCGCGCGCGCGGAACTCGGCGATCAGCTCGCGCACCATCGCCTCGGAGGTGTAGCCCCAGCGGCTCTGGTGGTAGCCGAGCGCCCAGCGCGGCGGCAGCGGCGCGCGCCCTAGCAGCGCGCTGAGCTGCTCGAGCGCCGCGGCCGGCGCCGGGCCGTAGGCCAGGTAGTAGTCGATCGCGCCGCCGTCGGCGCGCATCTGCCACTCGCCGTAGCGCGCGGCGCCCATGTCGAACTCGCTGCGCCAGGTGTTGTTGAAGAACAGGCAGTAGGCCAGGCCGGGCCGCAGCGCCATGAGCACAGGCATGGCGATGTACAGCGGGTCGGTGCCGGGGCCGTGGCCCCAGGCCGGGTCGGTCGTCCAGTTGATCATGCGGCGGCCGAGCTTGTCGAGCTGGCCGGTGCGCTCGCCGAAGCCGTAGAAGTGCTCGCCGGCGCCGATGCGCTTGGCGCAGGCCACCGCGCCGCCCGGCTCCCAGCGCGCGCCGGTGGTGTCGGCGCAGAACTGCGCGCCGCTGGCGTCGGCGAAGGCGACGCGCGCGTCGGCCTTGGCTATGCGCACGCTGATCGCGCCGGTGTCGAGCACCACTGCGTCGTCTTCGTCGCGCACGTCGAAGGGCACGGCGGCAAAGGCTTCGTCGGGCGCGGCGGCGGCCCACGAGCGGCGCGGCGCGAAGGTGCCGCCCGGCCC
>CALLYN010000187.1 GCA_937858455.1 uncultured Kouleothrix sp. | reverse complement strand
AAGTGCGGGCAGATGGGCACGTTGAAGGCCTCGGCCAGGTGCGCGACCTTGAGCCAGGGCGTGATGCCGCCGATGCGCGCCACGTCGGCCTGCACGATCGAGCAGGCGCCGGCGGCCAGGTATTCGCGGAAGTGCGAGGGGTGGTAGATCGACTCGCCCACCGCGATCGGCAGCGGCATCCTGCGGCGCGGCCAGACCAGCATCACCGTCGGGACGTCGGGCGTGGTGTTTACCGCCAACGACCAGTACCAGCCCGAGCCTGACGGCCGGCTGCACACGTTCTGCCACGCCGTGCCGGGCCAGTGGTTCCACATGGGCGTGATGCTCAGCGCGGCCGGCGGCATGCGCTGGCTGCACGATGCAGTGGCCGCCGGCAGCAGCTACGATCAGCTGAGCGACCTGGCTGCGGCGGTGCCGCGCGGCGCCGACGGCCTGGTGTTTGTGCCGTACCTGACTGGCGAGCGCCACCCGCACCCCGACCCGCTGGCGCGCGGCGCGTTTGTGGGCCTGACGCTACGCAGCGGCCTCGGCCAGCTGGTGCGCAGCGTGATGGAGGGCGTGGCGTTTGGCCTGCGCGATAACCTCGAGCTGCTGCGCGGCCTCGGCGTAGCCCCGGCTACCGCCGCCATCAGCGGCGGCGCGTCGCAAAGCCCGGTCTGGCGCCAGATCCTCACCGACATCGCCGGCATCCCGCTGTACACGATCAACAGCAGCGAGGGCGCGGCGCTCGGCGCAGCGATACTTGCCGCCGTCGGCGCGGGCGCCTGGCCCGATGTGCCGAGCGCCTGCAACGACTTGATCCGCCAGGTTGACGTAACACACCCCGCCGCGGCCGGCGTCGCCGACTACGAGCGGCTCTACCCGATCTACCGCGGGCTCTACCCGGCGCTGCGCCAGTCGTTTGCGGAGCTGGCCGCGTTCGAGGGGTAGCAAGAAGATATACATAACCACCAAGACACCAAGGCGCCAAGATTGAGAAAATATTTCCAAATCTTTGTGTCTTGGTGTCTTGGTGGTTAATCCTTTGGTGACGAAAGGAGAAACGATGCGCTATACCATCCGGCGCATCTCGGTGGGCTCAGCGCTGCGCACGGCGCTGCTGCTCGGCTGGCTGGTGGCGCTGTGCCCGGCGCTATGCCTTGCCGGCGTGGCGCTGCAGGTGCTGCGGCGCGTCAGCGCGGCGCTCGGCCAGATCCAGGCGTTTGACATAAGCGTGCTGGGCCAGCGCATTGCGACGATCGACCTGGTGGCGCTGCTTGGGCTCAGCGGCGCGGCGCAGACAACCGCGCAGCTCGCGGGCCGCGCCGGCGCGACGTTCGCGCTGTTTGCGCTGGTGCTGACGCTGGCGGGCGCGGCGGTGTTCGTGGGGGCGGCGCTGCTATGCAGCGTGGGCTACAACCTGCTGGCGCGCCTCGCCGGCGGCATTGAGGTCGAGCTGCGCGAGCCGCGCTAGCGCAGCTTGGTGCGGGCAACTGCGATGGGGGTGTATAGCCGCACGCTTGCGCCTACAGCTCCCACTCACGAAACTGCTTTGTTTCCTCCATGTACATCCAACCGCTCATGTCCGGCGGCTCGAGGCCCAGCTGCGTGATAATCGCCGAGATCTGGGTGCGGTGCTCGGTTGAGTGCGTGAGCGACTGCATCAGCAGGCTCGCCAGCGGGTACTCGACGGCCGATTTGTCGTCGCGCTCCTGCACCAGCGTGCCGGTGCGCGCGGCGAGCGCCAGCTGCAGCAGCTCGTCGCTGGCCCAGCGCGCCACGTCCTTCAGCAGATCGAAGCTCGCCGCCTGCCCGCGCACGAGCGGCCGCGCCGGCAGCCTGCCATTCGTGCGCTCGACATAGCTCTGCTCGGCGCCAACGATATGGATCAGCGTGTCGCGGATGGTGCCGAAGCTGCCAATCGCGGTTGTATCGAGCTGCGCGTCGCTGAGCTGTTCGCAGAATGCGAGCAGCTTCAGGTTTGCCCAGGCGTTATGCGCGAACAGCGTCGCCAGCACGCTTGCGCCGCCGCTGGAGTTCTCGGTCATGCGGATCCTCCTTTGCTAAGCCATCAAAGCGGTACTTTACATCTTGAGGTGTCCATTTTCCGCGCGCAGCGCGGAAAATGGACACACAATGATCGCCAAGTACCACGCTGCCGCAGGCGAAATGCACTGCTTCGAGAGCCGAACAACGCAACTGCGTATGTCCTAAAAGACGTGGCACGAGCTCTGTGGCGCGGCAGCGGGTGCTGGTTTGCCCTGAGGCATGAGCACCAGGCGCCAATGCAGGCACAGCGCTCCGCGCTACCCAGCCTCAACCTGCTCTTCCTCGCGGCGGAACTGGCTCATATACAGGTCGTAGTAGGCGCCACGGTGCGCCAGCAGCTCGTCGTGGCTGCCGCGCTCGATGATCTGGCCGTCCTTCAGCATCAGCACCTGGTCGGCGTGGCGAATGGTGCTGAGCCGGTGCGCGATCACAAAGCTGGTGCGGCCTTCGAGCAGCTGGTCGAACGCGCGCTGGATCAAGCGCTCGGTGCGCGTGTCGACGCTGCTGGTGGCCTCGTCGAGGATCAGGATGCGCGGGTTGGCCAGCGCCGCGCGCGCGATCGAGATCAGCTGGCGCTGGCCCTGGCTCAGGCCGCTGCCGCGCTCGCCCAGCACCGTCTGGTAGCCGTCGGGCAGCCGCTCGATAAACGTGTCGGCCGAGGCCAGCCTGGCTGCGGCGATCACCTCGTCGTCGGTGGCGTCGAGCCGGCCATAGCGGATGTTGTTCATCACCGTATCGGAGAACAGGAAGCTATCTTGCAGCACGATGCCGATCTGGCCGCGCAGGCTAGCGCGCGTCACGTCGCGCACGTCGATGCCGTCGATCGTCACCGCGCCGCCCGTCACATCGTAGAAGCGCGGCAGCAGGTTGATGATCGTGGTCTTGCCGGCGCCGGTCGGCCCGACGATCGCCACCATCTGGCCCGGCTCGGCCACAAACGAGATGCCCTTCAGCACCTGGGGCGTGGCGCCGGCGGCGGGCGCGGTGCCGGTAGCGCCGGCTGCCGGAGCATAGCTAAATGACACATCCTCGAACGCCACGTGCCCCTGGATCGGCGGCATCGCGCGGGCGCCGGGCCGGTCGGCGATGTCGGGCTCGACGTCGAGCAGGCCGAAGATCCGCTCGCCGCCGGCGATCGCGCTCTGCACGTTCGTCCACATCACCGCGATCTGCTGGATGGGCTGGTTGAAGCGCTGCACGTACTGCAGGAACGCGAACACCACGCCCAGCGAGATCGCGCTGCCGCCGAACAGCGGCTGACCGCGCAGCAGCGAGAGCCCGCCCACCACCACCACGATCGCCAGCGCCACGTAGCCCAGCGCCTCGAGCACCGGGTTCAGCGCGGTGGTGAAGCTGGCCGCGCGCACGTTCGCGTCGCGGTTGGCGGCGTTGGCGCGCCGGAACTGCTCGATGCTCTCGTCCTCGCGGTTGAACGCCTGCACCTCGCGCACGCCGGCGATGCTCTCCTGCAGCCCGGCGTTCACATTGCCCATCTCGCGGCGGCTCTGCCGAAACGCCTTGCGCGCCTGGTTCGAGAAGTAGAACGTGGCCAGCGCCATCACCGGCACCACGCTCAGGCTCAGCAGCGCGTAGGACACATTCGCCTGGAGCATCTTGACGATGATCCAGACGATCAGCAGCGCGCCGCTCAGCACGTTGATCAGCGCGAAGCCCAGCGCCTGCTGAATCGTGTCGGTGTCGCTGGTGATCCGGCTCATGACGTTGCCGGCCTCGTTCTGGGCGTAGTAGCCAAGCGACAGGCGATGGATCTGGTTGAACAGATCCTCGCGGATCTGCCGCAGCGCGCGCTGGCCCGACCAGTTCATCGAGTAGAACGACAGGCCGCCGAAGATCGAGCCGGCGACGAACAGCGCCAGCAGGATGCCCACCAGGCCGAGCAGGCCGGCCACGCGC
>CALLYN010000186.1 GCA_937858455.1 uncultured Kouleothrix sp. | reverse complement strand
ATCTGACGTTGCCACTGGTATTGCTTCTTCCCGTAGGGCGCGCATCGTGCGCGCCTTCTCCCCCTCGTGGCAAACCGGCACGTTACGCTGCGCCACCAGGCATGTGCATCTGACGTTGCCACTGGTATTGCTTCTTCCCGTAGGGCGCGCATCGTGCGCGCCGTCTCCCCCTCGTCGCAAACCGGCACGTTACGCTGCGCCACCAGGCATGTGCATCTGACGTTGCCAAATGAATGCCGTCTCTATTGCTATGCCGGTGGCGCATGCCTCGTGGCGCGGGTACGGGTGATGGTTGCCTCTATGGGATAACGCTCTCCGCTCTGCGCTCAACCGCTCTCCGCTCAACCGCTCTGCGCTCTCCGCTCAACCGCTGCCTCGCTCCGCGCTCAAGCGCTCGCTCGCTGCGCTATGGGTTGCCGACAGCTCGTGATAGGTGCGTACCACCGGGTCGCTTTCGTCGAGCGCGCCGCGGGTATCGATGCGCGAGGCGCGGGCGTAGCTGCGGAAGGCCAGCTCAATATCGGCGTGCTGGCCGCGCGCTGCGAAGGCGCGCAGCTGCCACACCGCCACGTCGTCGGCGCGCGGGTCGGCGTCGAGCGCCTGCGCGCAGATGCGCGCGCACTGCTCGAACTCGCGCTGCTGAAACAAATGCTCGGCCTGGCGCTCGGCGGCGATCACAAAGCTGCTCAGCAGGAAGTCGCGGCGCTCGCGGCACCAGCGCGCGGCCTGGGTCACGCCGGCCATGTAGGCCCCCGCGTACATATTGGTGGCGTGGGCGTACAGCGGCGCCGCCGCCGGCAGGCCCTGCTCGTGCTCGCACTGCACTGCGGCGGCCAGCGTGCGCTCGAACAGCTGCACGTCGGTGTGGTAGTGCTCCGGGTCGAGCCGGCAGTAGCTCGCGTCGATCACCAGGGCGCGCTCGGCGAGCGCCGCGCTATCGGCGTGCGCCGCAAACAGCTGCCGCAGCGCCGTGAGCGTGCGCGCGAGGCTGCTGTCGCTCCAGCTGGCGCCCCACACCGCCGTTCCAAGCGCCTCGCGGCTGGCGCCAAGCTTGCCGCAGTGCACCAGGTAGGCCAGCACGCCCTGCACCTTGTGCCACCCGGCGCGCCCGCTGCTGTCGGCGAAGCCTTCGGCGCCGCCCAGCTCGCGATTGCCGGCGTACACATTGAGCGCGCCGAGGCACTCGATATACATGCCGGCGAACGGGCGCAGCTGGATGGGCTCGCCGGTAAGCTCGTGGATGGCCAGCAGCGCCAGCCGCACCTCCTGGCGCGTCTGTGTGTCGGGGTCGTCGAGCAGCCGGCGCAGGTATGTCAGCGCGCGGCTGCCGTAGGTGCTGAGCAAGATCACGCCGGCATGCTGGCGCACGGCGGGCTGGGGGTGCGCCAGCAGCGGCAGGTACAGCCGGATAACGTTGGTCATAGGCGTGAGCGAATTTCTTTCAGCTACCTTCGAACATCCCGACCACTGCGGCGCTAGCATACCGCGCGCGGCGCGGCGGCGCATCGTTGTGCGCTCCCGATCGGAATAGGCGCGCGCGCGAAGCCATGCGCGCGCCGCACGGTCGCCCGCCGGCGCGCGATCGGCCGCTCGTGGCCCAACAACCGCCTGTATCAGGCGATTTTTCGCGCGAACACCCCGCCGGGCATAGGCGCGCGCGCCCATTTCTGCCTACAGGCGTATGGGATCAAACGCCTACGGCGCGGGGGCGGCGCTGCAACGACGCTCTGTCATATTCTTAGAACTGTGGTGTCTTCGTGTCTTGGTGGCTACTTCTCAGGCAATCTCTTAGAAGGCACCAAGTGCTCATTCGCTGAAAAGCACCAACATGACATACTTAATCTTGGTGTCTTCGTGTCTTGGTGGCTACTTCTCAGGCAATCTCTTAGAAGGCACCAAGTGCTCATTCGCTGAAAAGCACCAACATGACATACTTAATCTTGGTGTCTTCGTGTCTTGGTGGCAAGATTAGGCGCGGCGCGGCCAGGCCGAGCCAGAATGGGGATAGGCGCGCGCGGGGGTGCGAGCTACTGCGGCACCTTAGCCAGGTGGTGGCGGTACGCAAACAGCGCAAGGTCGAAGCGATCGGCGACGTCGAGCTTGGCGAAGATCGAGGTGAGGTGGTGGCGTACGGTCGCCTCGCTGATCACCAGGCGCTCGGCGATCTGGCGATTGCGCAGGCCGGCGCCCACCAGCGCGATCAGCTCGCGCTCACGCTCGGTGAGCTGGGCGATCCTGGCGAGCTCGGCGTCGTCGGCGGCCGAGCTGGCCTTGCGGCTGCGGTCGTTCAGAATACTCGCGATCAGCGTGCGCTCGAGCCATACCTCGCCGGCATGGACGCGCTCGATCGCCCGCGACACCGTCTCGGCGGCTTTCTCTTTCAGCACCAGGCCCATGGCGCCAAGCAGCACCGCCTGGCGATGCTGCTCGGGGTCGCGAATGCCGGTGAGCATGATCACCCGCGTGTCGGGCAGCACGTCGAGCAGCTGCGGCAGCACGTCGAGGCCGCTGGCGTCGCCAAGGTCGAGGTCGAGCAGAACCACGTGCGGCCGCAGCGCGGCGATCGTATCTTTAGCCTGCTCCCATCCGCCGGCATCGCCGACGACCACAAGGTTGGGGTTGCTGCCGATCAGCATGCGCAGCCCCTCGCGCATCAGCAGATGGTCGTCGATCAGGTAGACTCGTATCAGCGCACCAGGCTGTGTCACTGTGGCCTCCTCCGCTCGCAGCGCGCCGCGGTTTTCGTAGGGCAGCCGCTCGCTCGTGCTAGTGATCACTAGTATAGCACCCATTTTTTTAATTTTTCAATTCCGCGTACGAAAAATGGCCGCTCGTACGTTATACATGCAGAACTCCGACCACGTATTGTCGCAGCAATGCACACCGCATTGCTTCACACCTGCGGCCCTCGCAGCAGGCGCGAGGGCCGTGCTGTTTTTTTTAGCAACAGCACGCGGCGCGCCATGAAGCGCGCGGCGCAGTGAGGCGAGCGGATGATGCGTTGCAGTAGGCGCGGCCCTGGCGTACTCCCACGCGCGCGGGCCGGCGCCGGAACACAGGCGTGATGGCACTTCTGTTCTACAACTATCTGCTGGGCATGACCGTCGTGATCACCGCGGTGGTGTCGCGCTATGCCTGGCGGCAGCGCCAGGCGCCCGGCGCGCTGCCGCTGCTGTGGCTGATGCTGGCGGTGGCCGAGTGGTCGATGGCCTACGGCGGCGAGCTGGCGGCCACGAGCCTGGCGGCGAAGCTGGTGTGGGCCAAGCTGCAGTACTTCGGCATTGTGGCGGTGCCGCCGGCGTGGTACCTGCTGGCGTTTGGCTACACCGCAGGCGCGCGGCAGCGCCAGGGGCCGCGCAGGCTATGGCTGCTGCCGGTGCCGCTGGCCACGCTGGCGCTGGCGCTGAGCAACGAGCAGCACCACCTGATCTGGGCCAGCACGCGGGTCGTCAACAGCGCCGGCATCAGCATGCTCGAGATCGAGCACGGCGCCTGGTTCGGGTTCTACACTGCCTGCGCCTACGCGCTGATGCTGGCGGGCAGCGCCAAGCTGATCGCGGCGGGCCTGCGCTCGCCCGGCCTGTACCGGCGCCAGGCCGCCGCGCTGGTGGCCAGCGCGCTGGCGCCGTGGATCGGCAACATCGGCTACCTCGCGCACCTCCCGCCGATCTACCCGATCGACAGCACGCCGTTCGCGTTTGGCATCAGCGCCGCGATCCTCGGCTGGTCGCTGGCGAAGTTTCGCTTATTCGACCTCACGCCGATCGCGCACCGCACCATCCTCGGCCAGATCGGCGACGGCGTGCTCGTGCTCGACGCGCAGTCGCGCCTGCTGTACCACAACCGCATCGCCGCCGAGATCCTGGGCCTCGGCGCGGCCGACCCGCTGGGCCAGACGCTCGACGCGCTGGTTGGCGCCGATCACCCGCTGGCCCAGGCCGCGCGCGCGCTCCACTTCCCACGA
>CALLYN010000185.1 GCA_937858455.1 uncultured Kouleothrix sp. | reverse complement strand
GAAGCCGCCCCCGAACCCCCACCATAATCCAAGCGATCAGCCGGATTTGGTATTACGCTTGTGGAAGCCGAATACGCAAGTGCATAAATCCTCATTTTAATGAAATCTTAATATACAGGATCACCCTGTTCATATAATATTTAGCGGAGGAACGTATACTCTCCGCAATATACCTAACGCCCGCACACATTCTCGCTACGAACCTTGCCGGCACCGGCTACCACAGGTAGCAGCGTCGAGCCTTTTGCTTGCGCGCGCCCGGCTTCCATCAAAGTTCAGCGCACCGATCGCGCTCGCACGTTTTGTCGCCCGCCGCACGGCATCGGCAAGCCGGGCGGCGCTATCAGTGCGTGTTTGGGCACGCTACCCAACATTTTTAGCGGTTATCACACGAGCTATTTCGTGCTATGAGAAGCTGTCTGAAGAGGGAAGTGCGAGAGGCATAGCCCTTCGCGCATCCCCTTTTCACACAGGCTGTCCAGGGGCGCTGCGCGCGAGGTGTAGCTCGTGGTATTGGCAGAATTTATGTGGTCGCCTCGCGCTCGCGAGGTTTGGAGGGCTTGCGTAAGTTCTGTTACTGAAGGACACAGTGGTGACTCGGCACAGAAAAACCAAAACACGCACAAGGCAGCGGCGTTTCAGAGCGCTGAACACAGCCGCGCTCTGCCTGCTCTGGAGCCTGCTGACATTTCAGGTTTCGAGCGCGGCGGCGGCCGGCCGGCTGCCCAGCTTGAGCGGCGGCCTGCCCAATGTCGTCGCAGCGGCCAGCACGGCCACGCGCACCGCTACCCGCACGGCCACGCGCACTGCTACCGTCACGCGCACCGCCACGCCTACGCGCACCGCCACGCCTACGCGCACCGCCACGCCTACGCGCACGCCAACACGCACATCCACGCCAACACGCACATCCACGCCGACGCGTACGGCCGTGCAGGCGGCCACGGCCACGCGCACCGCCACCAGTACGCCCAGCAATACGCCTACCGCTACGGCCACCAGTACGCCAAGCAGTACACCAACCGCCACGGACACGCCAACCGCCACGGACACGCCAACCGCCACGGACACGCCAACCGCCACAGACACGCCAACCGCCACAGACACGCCAACCGCCACGGACACACCAACCGCCACAGACACACCAACCGCCACGGATACGCCTACCGCCACAGAGACGCCTACCGCCACAGAGACGCCTACCGCCACAGAGACGCCTACCGCCACAGAGACATCCACGCCAAGCCAGACGCCAACCAGCGGCGGGCGGACGTACTACGTGGCAACCAGCGGCAGCGACACCAACCCCGGCAGCCTCGAGCAGCCGTTCCGCAGCGTATCGAAAGCGCTGACCCTGCTGGCGGCCGGCGACACACTGGTGCTACGCGGCGGCGAATATGTCGAAAACGTCAATGTCAAGCCGGCCAAAGGCACAACCGCGCAGCCGATCACCGTCACCGGCTACCCCGGCGAGCGCCCGGTGATCCGCGGGCTATTCTGGCTCTCGGGCGCCGACTACTGGGTGATCGACGGGATCAACGTCACCTGGCTCGATGGCACCTCGTCGAGCAACCATATGGTGAAGATGAGCGGCGGCAATGGCTGGATCATCCGCAACTGCGAGTTCTGGGGCGCGCACTCGTACGCCGAGCTGCTGATCAGTGGCGGCGCCACGAACTTCTACGTCGGCTATAACACCATGCACGACACCTACCCCTCGAACGCGACAAACCAGGATCACCTGATCTACGCCAACAACGCGATCAGCGGCGTGATCGAGCGCAACCTGCTGTACAACAGCCCCAACGGCCGCGCGATCAAGGTCGGCTCGACATCGAGCAATGTCGATTACCCGCGACAGATCACCATCCGCTACAATACGATGTTCAACAACCTCGGCCCATCGAACATCCAGTTCTCGTACGCCGCGAACAACAACCAGGCGTATCGCAACATTCTCGAGAAGCCGGATATCGGCGAGTACAACATCACCAGCAGCAGCCTGACCGGGCCGAACAACAATACCGCCTACGAGAATATCGGCTGGGAGTCGGCCGGCGTCGTCGAGCCGGGCGCGGCCGGGCTGATCGACAGCGGCGGCAACCAGCAGTTCGATCCGCAGCTCAACAATCCATCCAGCGGCGATTTCGCGCCGCAGAATAACGCCGCGCTGCCGTATGGCCGCCTGGCGCCCTGACGCGCGCTCTACCTACCATATGCGGGCGGCGCCATGCCGCCCTTACGCCAGGGGCGCGGCTACCGCGCCCCTGGCAGGAATAGCACCATGCGAACACTACGAATCCTGGCGGTCGTGCTCGTTCTGACCGCAGCCAGCTGGATCGGCGGGCAGCTCTACAGCTCGCCGCGCGCCGGCGCCGCGCCTAACGACACGCGCGTGCTGTGCGACGACACGCCGGCCACGATCGTCGGCACCGAAGGCGCCGATGTGATCACCGGCACCAATGGCCCCGACGTGATCGCCGGCCTCGGCGGCGACGACAAGATCGACGGCCTCGGCGGCAACGACCTGATCTGCGGCGGCGCGGGCAACGATACGCTGATCGGCGGCGCGGGCAACGATACGCTGCTGGGCGAGGCCGGCAACGATACGCTGAGCGGCGGCGGCGGCAGCGACCAGCTCGAAGGCAACGACGGCGTGGATACCTGCAACGGCGAGCAGAATGGCGACACCGCCTTCAGCAGCGACTGCGAGACGATCCGCAATGTCGAAAATGTGGTTCAGTAGGCCACGAAATTTGCTATAATCCTCGTGTTCCCCCGCGGCACCCGCCGCAGCTGCACGAGGTTTGCATGAGCGAAACACCGCCGATTTCCCGGCCATATTTCCGTACGCCCAGCATCGCCCCCGACGGCCAGCAGATCGCGTTTGCCTACGCCGGCGCGATCTGGCTGGCCGATATCGCCACTGGCAGCGCCACGCGCCTGACGGCCAACCCGGCCGGCCACCGCGCGCCGCGCTGGTCGCCCGACGGCAGCGCGATCGCCTGCACGTCGAGCCGCGCCGGCGCGCACGACCTGTACATCCTGCCGGTTGCCGGCGCCGCCGGCGCGCAGGTGCGCCGCCTCACTACCCATGAAGCCGACAGCACGCCCGAAGACTGGTCGCCCGACGGCCGGTTCCTGTTCTTCAGCTCGTACCGCGAGCACCACGGCACCGCGATCTACCGCATCCCGGCCGAGGGCGGCACGCCCATCCCCTGGATCAGCCAGCCGCTCGAAGACATCGCCCACGTCGCCGTCGCGCCCGACGGCGCGCAGATCGCCTTTAATGTGCTGCACGACCCGTGGTGGCGCCGCGGGCCAAACCCGTTCGGCGGCACCGAGCTGTGGCTGGTGAGCAACACGCCCGACGCGACCGATTACCGCAAGCTGAACGACTACGCCGGGTTGAACCGCTGGCCCATGTGGATGGCCGACGGCGGCGGGCTGTTCTTTGTGTCCGACCGCGACGGCATCGAGAATATCTGGTTCCAGCCGCTCGACGGCCCGGCGCGCCAGATCACCAGCTTCGCCGAGGGCCGGCTGCTCTGGCCATCGATCAGCCGCGACGGCGCGACGATTGTGTTTGAGCGCGATTTCGCGATCTGGCGGCTCGACACCGCCAGCGGCCAGGCCGGGCCTATCCCCATCCGCATGAGCTACGACTCGCCCACTAACCCGGCGCGCGTACAAACCTGGCGCGATAACCTCAACGAGCTGGCGCTCGCGCCCGACGGCAGGAAGATCGCGTTTGTGGTGCGCGGCGAGGTGTTTGCCGACTTCGCCGACAAGGAGACCGACAAAGACCAGCGCAGCGGCCCGGCCTTCCGCATCACCAATAACTCGTTTCGCGAAAGCGGAGTGGGCTGGGCGCCCGATAGCCGCAGGCTGGTGTACACCTCCGATCGCGAGGGCGACGAGGCGATCTACCGCTACGACTTCGGCTCGCGCGAGGAGCAGCGCCTCACCGACAGCGCGCGCCCGAAGCATAACCCGCGCTATTCGCCCAACGGCGAGTGGCTGGCGTACGGCTGCGGCGAGGACGAGATCCGGCTGATCAATATCGCCAGCGGCGAAGACCGGCTGCTGGCGCGCGCCAGCTTTATGTACAGCGCGCAGTTCGCCTGGTCGCCCGACAGCGCCTGGATCGCGTTTATCGCCCAGGACAAGCGCTGGTTCAGCAATGTATATGTGCAGCGCATCGACTCCGGCGACGCGCGCCAGATCACGTTTCTGAGCAATCGCAACGCGCACACGCCGCTGTGGTCGCCCGATGGCCGCTTTATCATCTTCACCAGCGAAGAGCAGATGGTGCGCGTCGACCTCGCGCCGCCCACGCCGTTCTTTCGCGAGGCTGAGTTCGAGCGATTGTTCGAGCTGAAAGAGCCCAAGGCCGAGCCCAGGCCGGCGCCGCCCGACCCAGCGCCCGAAACACCACCGGCGCCCGAAACACCACCCGAGCCAGCACCCGAAACGCCGCCCGCGCCCGAGCCAGCGCCCGAAACGCCGCCCGCGCCCGAGCCAGCGCCCGAAACGCCGCCACCGCCACTTGAAACACCGCCACCGCCGCCCGCGAAACCAGCCACCACGCGCGTCGCGATTGTGTTCGAGGGCATCGAGCGCCGGCTGCGCATGCTCACGTCAACCAATATGCAGACAATCGCGCTGTGCATCAGCCCCGACAGCCGCGACCTGATCTTTCGCGCGATGGTGGCCGGCAAGCCGAACCTGTGGTCGCAGCCGCTCGACGAGCCGCGCCAGGACCAGCCGCCGCGCCAGCTCACGTTCACCGGCACCAGCAAATGGGCCGCGCAGTTCGCGCCCGATGGCAAGAGCTTCTACTACCTCGACAACCACCAGGCAGTCATTCGCAAGTTCCCGAGCGGCGACGCCACCACCATGGCGCTGTACTCCGACGTGACAATCGACTTCAACCAGGAAAAGCGCCAGATCTTCGACGAATGCTGGCGGCTGCTGCGCGACTACTTCTACGACCCAACCTTCCGCGGCCTGAATTGGAGCGCGGCCTACAGCCAGTTCGGGCCGCTGGCGGCCGGCGCGCACACCGGCGACGACCTGCGGGCGATCTTGAACCTCATGGTCGGCGAGCTGCGCGCATCGCACCTGGGCGCCGCAGGCAGCGACAGCCAGCCGGTGCCGCAGGGCTACCTCGGGCTGCTGTTCGACCCGGCCGCGCAGGCCGCGAGCGGAAGCCTGCGCGTCGCCGAGATCATCGCCGACGGGCCGGTGGCGCTCGCCAACACCGAGGGCGGCGTCGGCCCCGGCGACGAGCTGCTGGCAGTGAATGGCGTGGCGATCGGCCCCGGCACGAACATTGATACGCTGCTCCAGCGCACAGCCAGCCGGCGCGTGGTGCTGCGCTTTGGCCCGCGCGACGGCGGCGCGCCGCGCGAGCTGGTGGTACGCCCGATCGGCGGCGGCGCCTACACCTACCTGCGCTACCGCGCCTGGGTCTACGCCAACGAAGAGTACGTCCACCGCGTCAGCGGCGGGCGGCTCGGCTACGTCCATATCCGCGCCATGGACTTCCCGTCGTACCAGCGCTTTCTGGCCGACCTCGACAGCGAGCTGTACAGCAAAGAGGGCGTGGTCGTCGACACGCGCTTCAACGGCGGCGGCTCGACTGGCACGTTTATTCTCGACATCCTGGCGCGGCGCAGTGTGCTGCTCAGCACCTTCCGCGACCGGCCGCCGATCGACGCCGGCTACTTCCACGGCAACCGGGTGCTGAACAAGCCGACGATCCTGCTGATCAACGAGGAGTCCGGCTCGAACACCGAGATGTTCGCCGAGGGCTACCGCCGGCTTGGGCTTGGCAAAGTGGTGGGCCGGCCCAGCGCAGGCGCGGTGATCGGCACGCTCGGCCACACGCTGCTCGACGGCACGCGCTTCCGCCTGCCGCGCATCAAAATTGCCACGCCCGAGGGCGAAGACCTCGAAGGCACCGGCCGCGCCGTCGATATCGACGTGGCCCAGCCGATCGGCGCGTGGGCGCGCGGCAGCGACCGGCAGCTCGACGCGGCGGTGGCCGAGCTGCTGGCGCAGATCGATGGCGCCGCATGACAAGCGAAAAGGAAACGTGATGCCCAGCTCGACCCTCACGCACCTGGAGTGCGGCTTCTGCGCCACGCGCTACCCGGCCGACCAGCTGTGGAACCTATGCCCCAGCTGCGCACGGCCGCTGCTGGCGCGCTACGACCTGGCCGCCGCCGCGGCCACGCTCACGCCTGCGGCGCTGCGCGAGC
>CALLYN010000184.1 GCA_937858455.1 uncultured Kouleothrix sp. | reverse complement strand
TCCAAACCGCACACCCTTTGCGTCTTCGTGCCTTTGTGGCGATTTCCGAGCCTAGTAGCCCCACGCGCCACTTGACACTCGCCGAGGCTGTGGTGTATTGTGGTGCGCCACCGCATCGCTAGCCGGCCTCAACGGAGAGGAAAGCCATGAAACGCGAGATCCGCGCCCCGCGCGGCACGCAGCTGAGCTGCAAGAACTGGCAGATCGAAGCCGCGTACCGCATGCTCCAGAACAACCTCGACCCGCAGGTAGCCTTCGACCCCGATAACCTGATTGTCTACGGCGGGCGCGGCCGCGCCGCCCGCAGCTGGCAGGCCTTTGACGCCATCCTCGCGGCGCTGCGCGCGCTCGACCCCGACGAGACGCTGCTCGTGCAGTCGGGCAAGCCGGTTGCGGTGTTCCGCACCCACGCCGACGCGCCGCGCGTGCTGCTGGCCAACAGCAACATCGTGCCGCACTGGGCCACGCAGGCGAACTTCGACCGCTGGGAGCGCGAGGGCCTGATCATGTACGGCCAGATGACCGCCGGCAGCTGGATCTACATCGGCACGCAGGGCATCCTGCAGGGCACCTACGAGACCTTCGGCGCGCTTGCGCGCCAGCACGGCTGGGGCACGCTCAAGGGCAAGCTGGTGCTCACGGCCGGCCTGGGCGAGATGGGCGGCGCACAGCCGCTGGCGATCACCATGAACGGCGGCGTGGGCGTGCTGGTCGAGATCGACCGCTGGCGCGCCGAGCGCCGCCTCCAGCTGCGCCAGGTCGACGCGATCTGCGACGACCTCGAGGACGCCATGAGCCAGGCCCAGGCTGCGCGCGCCGCCGGCCGCCCGCTCTCGATCGCGCTGATCGGCAACGCCGCCGAGCTGCTGCCCGAGCTGCTGGCGCGCGGCGTGGTGCCCGACGTGGTGACCGACCAGACCAGCGCGCACGATGTGCTGTACGGCTATATCCCCGCCGGCCTCTCGCTCGAGGCCGCCGCCGAGCTGCGCTCGCGCGACCAGGCCGAGTACGAGCGCCGCGCCATGGCCTCGATGGCGCGCCACGTCGAGACCATGCTCGAGTGGCAGCGCCGCGGCGCAGTGGTGTTCGACTATGGCAACAACCTACGCCAGCGCGCGCTCGACTACGGCGTGAAGAATGCCTTCGACTACCCCGGCTTCGTTCCGGCCTACATCCGCCCGCTGTTCTGCGAGGGCAAGGGCCCGTTCCGCTGGGTGGCGCTCTCGGGCGACCCCGAGGATATCTACGCGACCGACCGGGCGGTGGCCGAGCTGTTCCCCGAGAACGATCACCTGCGCCGCTGGCTGGCCATGGCGCGCGAGCAGGTGGCCTTCCAGGGCCTGCCGGCGCGGATCTGCTGGCTCGGCTACGGCGAGCGCGCGCGCGCCGGGCTGCGCTTCAACGAAATGGTGGCGAGCGGCGAGCTCAAGGCGCCGATCGTGATCGGCCGCGATCACCTCGACAGCGGGTCGGTGGCTTCGCCCAACCGCGAGACGGAGGCCATGCGCGACGGCTCCGACGCAATCGCCGACTGGCCGCTGCTGAACGCGCTGGTCAATGCCGTCGGCGGCGCGACCTGGGTGAGCATCCACCACGGCGGCGGCGTCGGCATCGGCTACAGCATTCACGCCGGCCAGGTGATCGTGGCCGACGGCACGCCCGAGGCCGCGCGCCGCCTCGAGCGCGTGCTGACGACCGACCCGGGCATGGGCGTGGTTCGCCACGCCGACGCCGGCTACCCCGAGGCGCTCGCGTTCGCCAGCGCCAACGGCGTGAAGATCCCCATGCTTGGGGAATGAA
>CALLYN010000183.1 GCA_937858455.1 uncultured Kouleothrix sp. | reverse complement strand
CCAGCACCGCCAGACCATGTAGCTTGGTTTGAGTGAGGCTCTGCAAGCCCGAGGCAAAGTCATCACTGCTGGCGACGTAAATCTGGGAAGCATCCAGCGCGCCGTGGGCAATTCCCAGTCGCGCCGCAGTGCTAAGCAGCGATAGTAACGGTCGCAAAAACGCCGTCGTCGTGGCGGTCGCTGTAGCCGGATCAATTAAGCCACCTGCGGGTCGCTGCCTCTCGTCGATGACATCTTGCAGCGGTCGCGCCTGCAGTAGCTCGCAGATAAAGAACCGCGAGCCGTCTCGCTCTGTGCCATCTTCGAGCAGTCGCAGGATGTTCTTGTGCTGATCGAGCAGTCGCAGTGCCTGCAGCTGCTTCTGCAGTCGGTCGCTGGCCGTGGCATCGCGGGTATTTTCGCCGGGCAAAAGATCGATGGCGGCGCGCGTCTGGCTTTGCGGTTTGTGTGGGTCAGCTTGATGAGCACCTTGCTTGGAGCGGCGTTGGCGTCGGGCGTGGTGATCGCCGGATGGGGAATCGTGCAGGCCTATGACAGCTGGCGGCCCGGCTTCGACGGCACGCTCAGCCCCTGGGTGAACGAAGCGAGCCATCTCCTGATCGGGCTTGCCCTGCCCGCCGGCGTGGGGCTGTTCTTCGGTGCAGCCTTCGGCCGGGCAGAGGCGGCCGTGCGCGCCGATCGCGTCATCGGCAAGGCGACCGCCTGAATGGCGTCGGCGTTCGTCGTCGGCGCCACTTCCGCCCAGCCGAGCAATCCCTGGATGAAGCGGCGCGCCTCCGCCGCGTCGGCGTGCCTCTCGATCAGGTATGGCTGTTCGTGACGTGGAAAACTGCCGATGGTGGCGAAATCACAGGTTGGACGAAAGCCCAATTCCTGCGTATCACCCGTGACGGTCTGGTGGTGGCGACGGTCAAGACGATCTTCGAGTTCCCGCTTGTACCGGAGACTCAATTCGGTATCGTGAACTCTAACATGGCGACGCCAATCGCGGCGGATGCCAGCAATAATGTCATCGGCACGGTCGTCGTTGATCCAGGTGTGCGCTTGCAAGTGCGTCGCACGCCTAGCTCACAGGGCGAGTCGCTCACGCTGCTCGATTCCGGCACGGCGCGGCTGCTGGCGGCGGCGGGGCCATTTCTCGCCGAGGCGCCAGCCGGCAACCCGGCGGCCGGCACGGGCTGGAAAGTGCGCGTAACCCAGGCTGGTATTCAGCGCCTCAGCGCCTCGGCGCTGGCCGCCGCAGGCGTGCCGCTTGCCACCCCCGAGAACCTGCACCTACGGCTGAACGGCGCCGAGCTGGCGATCGACCAACGCGGCAGCGGCGGCAGCCTCGAGCTGCGCTTCTACGCCGCCACGCCCGGCGACCGCTGGAATGGCGCCAGCACCTACTGGCTGACGCTCGAAGACACGCCAGGCGCGCGTATGGCAACGCGCTCGGTGGCGCCGGGCAATGCCGAACTGAGTTTGTTCGCGCTTGAGCGCGGCGTCTGGCGCGACAACAAGCTCTACGATTCGCTTCTGCCGGGGCCCGACGCCGACCACTGGTTCGCCGCCGATATGCGCATCGACCCGGCGCCGCCCGGCCAGCCGCAAGTGCCGCCGGTCGTCACCAGTATCACCATCACCCCAGCGCTCACCATGGTGCTCAGCCAGGCAACAGTGGCCGCCGCCGGCAGCAGCTACCTTGCCACCAACCACACTCTGCAGATCGGCATGGGCGGCGCGGCCGCCACCAGCACGTGGAGTGGCGCGGGCGATTGGGAGCAGGCGCAGATATTCGACCAGCCGTCCAAGCAGATCAAGCTCGTGCTGCCGTCCACCGCCAGCGCCGACGGCTATGAGATCGACCATGTGGCGTGGGAGGTGCCCGTCAGTCTCGACCTGGGCGGGCGCGGCGCGGCGTTCGTGGGGCGCGCCGGCGCCTGGCGCTACCGGCTATACAACCCGCCGGCCGGTGGCGTGCTGTACGATGTGAGCGACCCGGCTGCACCGCAGATCTTAAGCGGTCTCCAGGCCCTCGACGCGACAACCAGCGAATTTCAGGATGGCCCGGATCAACGCAGCTACGTGCTGGCCGGCACCACTGGCCTGCCGGCGCCGGCCATCAGCCGCAGCCAGGCGTTCGACTTCGCCACGCCCGCGCGAGCCGTGTATATCGCCCCGGCAGCGCTGCACGATGCGCTAGCCCCGCTGGTAAAGCTGCGCCAGGCGCAGGGCTACACCACACGCATCGTCGACGTCCAGTCGATCTACGACACGTGGAGCTACGGCCAGGTGTCGCCACAGGCGATTCGCGATTTTCTGCGCTACACCGCCGCCAGCTGGCCCACACCGCCCGACGGCGTTACGCTCGTGGGCGACGGCACCTCCGACCCCATGAACTACACCCACCGCAACAACACCAACTACATCCCGCCATTTCTGGCGAATGTCGACCCGTGGGTTGGCGAGACCGCCTGCGAGACGTGCTTCGTGCGGCTGCAAGACGACGACCCACTGGCCGACCCACTCCCCGACCTGGCGATCGGGCGGCTGCCGGCGCGCAGCCCAGCGGAGCTTGTGGGAATGGTAAACAAAATTGTCGCCTACGAGACCAGCCCGCTCGACCTGACCTGGCGCTCGCGCAGCATCTACATTGCCGACAACTACCGCGACAGCCAGGGCAAGCCCGACAGCGCCGGCGACTTCACGGCATTCGCCGATGCCAGTATCGCGCAGCAGCCCGCCGACATACGGATTAGCCGGATGTACTATGATCCTCAGGCGCCGGCCGGGCAGCCCTGGCGCGAGCGCGACGCGCTGAAAGCATACCAGCGCACGCTTGCGCTGCTCGGCGCGGGCGCGGGGCTCGCGAACTACATTGGCCACGGCAGCCTCTACCAGTGGGCGGTGACGGACTACACCGCCAACCCGCCATACCTGCTGGGCCAGTACGATCCCGACGACCTCGCCAACGGCTCGCGCCAGCCGATTCTGCTGGAGATGACCTGCCTGACCGGCGCGTTTCAGACGCCCTCGTACGGCGGCACGATCGACGAGCGCATGCTGCTGAACCCGAAGGGCGGCGCGATTGCGATCTGGTCTTCGGCGGGGCAGGGCGTATCGCACGGCCACGACGCGCTGCAGCGCGGCTTCTACTCCGCGCTATGGGCGGCGCCGCCGCTGACGGCGCGCGTTGGCGACTTGACGCTGGCGGGCTATACCGAGCTATTCGCCAACGGCAGCTGCTGCCAGGATGCGATCTCGACCTACGGGCTGCTCGGCGACGCGCTGATGACCGCGCGGGTGCTACCGGCGCGCCAGCTCTTTCTGCCGGTGGCCCGGCGCACTCCATAGCCCGTTTCTGGGCGAACGCATTGGCCGGCGGTTTACGCGCCTACCGCCGCGAGCAGCACCGCGCCCGGCCCAGAAAATGCCAGCACCTGGCGCTGCCGGTCGAAGGGCGCCGCGCCCCGGCCGCCATACACCGCATCCTCGCTATCGAGCACGATCTCCCAACGCTGGCCGCCCGGCGCGGCGGTGCGGCGATCGTCGCCGAGCGCCAGCTCGCGCGCGCCGCGCAGGTTTACCACCAGCAGCAGCGTAGTGCCAGGCGCCGGCCCTTCGCGGCGCAAG
>CALLYN010000182.1 GCA_937858455.1 uncultured Kouleothrix sp. | reverse complement strand
GGTGCTCAACGTCGCCTCGGTGGGCGCGTTCGGGCCGCTGCCCGGCCAGGCCGTGCTGCGCTTCAGCGTGGCCGGCGCCGGCCTGCAAGACGCGATCGAGCAGGCGCTGCCGATCGCGCGCTACACCACGCCCGAGGTGGTGGCCAGCGCCGGCCAGGTGCTCGATACCACCGTCGAGACAATCGCCGTGCCCGCCGACGCGCCCAAAGCGCCCGATGGCACGACGCAGGGCCAGGTCGAGCTTGAGCTGTCGCCGTCGCTGGCGGCCGGCGTCGAGCGCTCGCTCGACTACCTCCAGCACTACCCCTACGACTGCTCCGAGCAGACCGTCAGCCGCTTCCTGCCGAATGCCGTGACCTACCGGCTGCTCGGCACGCTCGGCGAGAGCAAGCTGCAGAGCGGGCTCAAGGCCAACCTTGAGGCGAACCTGAGCGCGGCGCTTCAGCGCCTGTACGCGCTTCAGCACCTCGACGGCGGCTGGGGCTGGTGGGCCGACGACGAAAGCCGGCCGTACCTCAGCGCCTACGCCGTGCAGGGCATGATCGAAGCTCGAAAGGCCGGCTATGCCGTCGACCAGGCGCGTCTCGACCAGGCCATCGCCTTTCTCAAAGCCGCGCTCGAAAACCCCAAGCTCGCCCTCGACAGCCAGTCGGCCACGCTGAATGCCCGCAGCTACATGCTGTTTGTGCTGAGCGAGGCTGGCCAGCCCGACCGCGGCCGCGCCGTCGCGCTCTACGACACGCGCGAGCAGCTGGCGATCTACGGCCGCGCCTACCTGCTGATGACGCTCAAGGCGCTCGGCGGCAACGACGATCGCGTGCACACCCTCGTCGGCGAGCTGATGAGCACCGCGATTATGCACGCGGCCGACGCCCACTGGGAAGAGGCGACCAGCGATTACTGGAACCTCGGCAGCGACACGCGCACCACCGCGCTGGCGCTCCAGGCGCTGGTGCGCGCCGACCCGAACAACTTCCTGGTGCCGAACGCCGTGCGCTTCCTGATGGCCCAGCGCGACGCCGGCCACTGGCGCACCACCCACGAGTCGGCTGTATCGCTCATGGCGCTGGCCGAGTATATCGCGCAGAGCGGCGAGCTGGCCGGCGACTACAGCTACCGCGCCGCGCTCGACGGCACCACGTTGAAAGAGGGCGCCGTCAACCGTGACAACCTTGCCGACCCAATCGGCGTGGTGGTGGCCCTGGCCGACCTCAAGGCCGGCGGGCAGTCGCAGCTGAGCATCCAGCGCCAGGCCGCGAGCGGCCAGACTGGCCAGGGCCGGCTGTACTACACGCTGCGCATGCGCTACTATCAGGACGCCAGCCAGGTGCAGGCGCTCGACCGGGGCGTAGGCCTGAGCCGCGAGTATGTCGCGGTGAACACCGATACGCTCTCGGTCACTGGGCATCTGGTGAGCGGGGCCAAGCTCGGCGATGTCGTGCAGGTGCGGCTGAAGCTGAGCGTGCCCGAGGACATGCAGTATTTTGCGATCGAAGACATGCTGCCGGCCGGGCTTGAGGCGATCGACACCAGCTTGAAAACCTCGAGTGCGGCCGCGCAGGGCGCCGGGCTGCGCCCCGCCGACGACGCCACGGCCTACTGGTGGTACTTCGGCCAGAGCAGCATCCGCGACGACCGGGTGGCGCTGTTCGCCACCTACCTGCCGCGCGGCACCTACGAGTACACCTACCTCGCGCGCGCCAGCACGCCCGGCGAGTTCCAAACGCTGCCGGCAACCGCCTACCAGATGTACGCGCCCGAGGTGTTTGGCCGCAGCGCTGGCGCGACGTTCACGGTCGCGGCGCAGTAGATCGCGGGCGGCGCGCGGCACGATACTCGTGATCTGGCGTTGTGGTGCGGCGGCACTACAACGCCAGATGCTATGTAAACACCAGGATAGGAGAACCATGCAGCCCAATTATCTTGTGCGGCGGCTAGGCGCTATGCTTGCGTGCGGGGCTTTTCTGGCCGGCTGTGGTGCCTCGCCCCAGGCTCCCGTGCCTACGGCACTTCCTGCCACCTCGGCGCCGGTTGCCACCTCGGCGCCCGTAGTCACGGCCGCGCCGGTTGCCACCTCGGCGCCTGTGGTCACGGCCGCGCCGGTTGCCACCTCGGCTGCTTCGGCGCCCGCGTTTGGCCGTGCGCTGCTTCTAGCGAGCCCGCGTATGGAAGGCGACGACGTGCGCGCCGTGCAGGAGCGCCTGCTTGGCCTGGGATACCCGCAGGTTGGCAAGGCCGACGGCGTGTTTGGCCCGAACACAGCAGCGGCGGTGCGGGCATTCCAGGCCGAGAGTGCTCTCGATGTCGATGGCATCGTCGGCTTGCAGACATGGGCGCGCCTGTTTGCCGCTGACGCGGCCGCCTCGGCCATTCACCCGATCGTCGACGCCGACAGCGGCTGGCTTCTGGGCGGCGTGCGGGCTGGCCAGTGGCTCAACGCCCAGGATACCGCGGCGGGCATGCACGGCGGCGAACGCTACTACCTGTTCTCGAATGCCGGCTCTTCCGGCAGCGCCACCGGGGGCCTGCCACAAAGCGCATCCGGCCCATGCTCTGACCTACTGCTCGATGTAGCGCTTGCCCCAGCGCCCACAATCACCGGGACGATTGGCCTGGCGGCCGGCTGGAATGCGCTGCCGCGCGCCATCGCCGAGGAGGCTGTCGACACGCCGGCCGCGCGCAAGGCCGTGGCCGAGGTGCTGCGTGCTCAAGGCATCGCCGCGCCGGACGTGCGCCTGACGCGCGTGCTGCGCGCCGACCTTGAGGGCGATGGCGTTGAAGAAACCATTATCGCGGCCACGCGCTACGCCGACACTGCGCTGGGTACACTTGCCGGCGGCGTTGCAGCGGGCGATTACTCGCTGGTGGTCGTCAGCCGTACGGCGAATGGCCGAACCGAGACTGTGCCGGTCGTTGCAGAATACTATCCGAAGGCCCAAGAGATCAGCCCTTTTGAGAACAATCTGTATGCGGCGCTCGACCTGAGTGGCGACGGCCAGCTCGATCTGGTGATCGAGAGCGTGGCATATGAAGCGCGCAACGTGTCGATCTACAGCCTTGTCGGCGGCAAGCCGCAGCGTGTCGCCGAAGCATTTTGTGGTATCTGATACCGACTCCGTTTGATTACTTGTGTTTTCTTGTGCGGCGCCCGGCAAAGCCGGGCGCCG
>CALLYN010000181.1 GCA_937858455.1 uncultured Kouleothrix sp. | reverse complement strand
GGTACTTTCCTTTTGGACGTGTGCAGTTTTTCCGCGCGGAGCGCGGAAAAACTGCACACAGAAGATGAATAAGTACCATGCTGCCGCAGGCTCGATCTCGTCGCTTGAGCAAGCCGAAACACGCAAATGCGTAACTCTTAACAAAAAGAAATTTGGGGGCGACGAGGTCGCCCCCAAACCCCCATCAAGGCGAAACTGCCCCAAACCCCCACATCAAACCAAGCGATTGGCCTTTATGCGCGCCCGTCGGGCAGGGCTGGCGGGGCTGGCTGGCTTGCCAGCAGCTGGGTGATGATCTCGCTGCGCGGCGGCACCAGGGTGATCGGCACCTTACCCTCGATAAGCCGCTGGTTCTCGAGGATCTCGAAGAGCGCCTGGGCCACCTCGGGATCTTGCGCGATCTCGTTGAGCGCAGCGCCGACAATCGTCGGGCGCATGGCTTCGGCCTTGGCAAACTCGATGGCGGCCTGGCGCTCGGCGGTGCTGGTGATGATGCTGACCTGGTTGGCGCCATCCTGCTTGATCGCCGAGGTGACCTGGCGCAGCCGGTTGACGACCTTGGCCTCGATCTGGCGAATCATGCCCTCATCGCGGAAGTGCACTTTGCGGATGTAGATCGAGCCGAGCTGGTAGCCCCACTCGTGCGACTTGGGCGAGACTTCGGCGCGCACGGCCTGGCTCATGGTATGGCGCGTCTCGAGCATATCGGCCAGCGGCATGTTGCTGAGGTTGCGCACCACCGCATTGCTGACATTCGCCGCCAGCGAGCCGCGCGGGTCGGCGTTTTTGAACAGGTAGGCCACCGGGTCGCTGATATACATCTCGTACCAGATGCCGATGCCCATGGGTGCGCCTTCTTCGGAGTTGACCGGCTGGCTGCGCAGGTACACCTGGTCGCGGCGCATGTCGAGCACGTGGCGGCGGCCGGCGAAGCTGATGATAAACGCGGCCGGGCCGAGCTTCAGCGGCAGGAAGTACAGCCCTGGCTCGCGCAGCACCGCCTGCACCTTGCCGAACAGCACGTACACGTGGCAGGTGCCCTCGTTGACGATTGCGTAGAGGCCGAAGAAGCGCGCGAACCCCAGCACAACCGGCACGAGCAGGAAGCTGAGGATGAAAGTGACAAACGCGCTGATCAAGAATGTGCTCATTCTTTCACCTCCAGGATGGCGCGCTGGGCCTGGTTGTAGAGCCGCAGGCGCACATTGCGCAGGTACAGCTCGAGCGCGCGCGGGCCGTTGCGCTTGAGCTCGGCGAGCTGCCCCGCCAGCGCGCGCAGCGGCTCGACCTCGGCATGGGCCTTGAGCGTCTCGATCTCGACAGCGCGGCGCGACTGCACGATCTTCTGATCGGCGGCGGCCTGGGCCAGGCTGATGTCGGACGACACCTGGTTATGGGCGGTGTTGATCGCCGCGAGGGCCGACTCAACCTCGGGCGGCGGGTCGATGCCGGTGATCAGCGAGGCGTCGAAGGTAATGCCGTAGCGCGCCTCCGACGAGAGGCACTCGCGGTCCATGAGCTCGTTGAGGTCGCGCAGGTTTTTGCGCAGGTCGTTGATCGAGACGCCGGTGACGATATTGCTGTCGAGCTGGATGGTATCCATGGCGTTGGCGCGCGGGGCCTCGAAGTTCGCGATGCGCTCGCGCAGGATCGAGATGAAGTAACCGAGCACGTGCACCACCGGCTGCTTCACGCCAAACAGGTAGGCGTAGAGGTTGCGCTCGCAGACGCGGTAGCGGATCTGGCCGGTGAGGCCGATATTGAGCTGATCTTTGGTGACGGCGGCGAGCTCGGTGCCCTGCTTGTTGGCGGTAGGGTCTTCGGGATCCGAGGCCATGTTCACCGTCTGCGTGGCCACCGAGACCTTGTAAATGCGCTCCCAGGGCCACTTCCAGTAGGGGCCGCCGGGCGGGATGACGCGCACCTGCGGGTAGGCGTAGCGCTCGCGCTCTTCGGGGCGCAGGTATTCGGCGAACGGGTCTTCGAGCGTGGATTTGCCCAGGCGCTCGGCGCGGCCGAAGATCGTTTTGACGGCGCGCTCGTTCTGGTTGACGGTATAGAAGCCACCGATCAGGTAGCGCACCAGAAACCAGGTGACGAAGCCGAAGATGAGGCCGGTGAAAAGCATATTTCCTCCTCCGCTATTCCGATGCAGATTGCAGCTGCCACACGAGCAGGGCTTTCGCGGTTGGCGTGCTCCGCCTTCGGCAGAGCGGTACCGCCTGATAGACTGCGTGGTTTCCCCGCGCGGGAACACCGCAACGCAGAAGATGAGCAAGTACTATGCTGCCGCAGGCGAAAACGCGTACCTTGAGGAAGCCGCATCACGCAGGTGCGTAACTCCTACCTAGATCTACGCAGAGTAGGCCGCCGGGTTTCGGCGGGCGCTATAGCGGAGCACTTGGGCGCTCTGATGCGCTCGAGCGACACTCCACCGCTATCTCGGCTCCTGGCCACTAGGAGAGGCGAGCGACCTCCTGGCGCAGAATGCGCCGGGCGATCGCCAGCGACGTGGCGTAGGTCGGATCCATGCCGAAGTACGACAGATTGCGCGAGCCGAGATTGAGCCCTTTGCTGTAGGGAGTATCGGAGGCGTAGTGCAGGAAGCCGATATCGAAGGGCGGGCGTAGAAAGCTGACGTTCTGATCGCGCGGGTAGCGCTCGGCGAAGGTGTGCTCGTAGATCGCGTTGAGATACGGGCCGGCCTCCATCTCGACATCGGTGAAAAAGTCGCGGTAGAGTGCGTCGAGGAAGGCAGTGTTTTGCAGGAATGTGCCGCGCGACGTGACGGCCTTCTGGTTATCGAGGACGCTGCCGTGGGCCAGGTAGGGCTCGATGTCGGCGGCGCTGAAGGCCGAGGCGAAGCTGTAGGTGTTGTCGGTGTGCTCGTCGTAGACCATGTTGGGGATGAGCACATCGCCGATCTTGCCGTTGAGCGTGGCGGCTTTGCCGAGCACATACACGCCGCGCAGCTCGCCAACGCTACGGCCGACGATCTTGAGAATGTGGTAGGCGGCCAGGCCGAGCGGGTAGTCGATATTCACCAGCAGCGCGTCGCTCGCGCGCAGGCGTTCGGCACCCTCCACGCGGATGCGCGGGTCGAGGCAGGCCGGGTCGAGCTTGCTGAGCTCGATGACCTGGGCGTCGACATCGACATAAAATTTGCTGGGCACGCGATGAATGCCGAGGGCGCGCTCTTCGGCGGCGCGCTGCTCGAAATAGGCGGCGCTAGCGGGGGCGGCCTGGTACTTCTTCTGGACATAGTAGAAGAAGTTTTCGAGCGACGAAGGCACCTGCTCGTCGACGATCTTCTGGTACTCGGCCAGCAGGCCGCCGTGGTCGCGCGCGCGGATGAAGCCGAGCAGCTCGTCGGTGTGGCGCAGCGCGAAGCCCGAGAGGAGATTGATCAGGCTGTGAGTATTGCTGGAGACGAAGTAGACCGGGCGTTGGCTGAAGCAGATCGGCTGAAGCTCGTGCTCGATCTTCCACCACCAGCGCAGCGTGGCGCGCTCGTAGTCCATGAGCGAGCCGCCGAGCATACGCACGGCGAAGCGCTTCTTCCACTGGCCGATGCGCAGCAGGCGCTCGGCCAAGGCCTCGCCCCAGATCGTACGGAGGCGCGCGATGTCGTCGCGGGCGAGGCCGGCGGCGGCCAGCAGCTCGTTTTGCTCGTCGCTGGGGATGGCGACCCGGTCGCGCAGGCGCTCGAGACCGCTGAGCAGGCGGTGGTCGGCCAGCAGCGTATGAATTTTGTTCCACTCAATCTGGAACGCCACCAGGATGGGGATGAGGTCGTCGAGGTCGGATGGGCTAGCGATCAGCACGGCGAGCGTCTCGTGGCCGTCGAAGAAGATCTTGCGGCGGCGGCCGGGCGCGCTGACCGGCTGCCAGGCGAGGACATCGCCGTAGCCGTGGCGGGCGAAGACCTCGTGCGACTGGCCGAGCAGCACAAGGCGCACGGCGTCGATGCAGGCGGGCAGGCGCAGCGAGGTATAGGTGAGCGCGGCGAGATCGGGGGTTTGCTCGCGCACGAGGTGGTGCAGGCTAGGCTCGAAGGCGGCGTACTGCTCGACGAGCGCCTGGATCTGGATCTCGCCGGTGCTGCGCAGCAGTGAGTGGTAGGTGCGGTGGAACAGGTCGAGCGGTGCGCGGACGGTATGATCTCTCAGGTGCATGAGTGCCTCTTGCGCGGTTCGCCGGCTGGATGGGCCTCCCGCCGATCGGGCGCGCTCGCCGGCTCTGGCGAATCGTTTCTGGTGATCAGTATACCAGATGTTGTCTGCGCCGGTCTGACGTACTATTCAGGTTGGTATTGCAGTTTGTTCAGGCGCGGCCCTCGCGCCTCAGCCCCTCCTCGGCGCGCGCGAGATGGCGATGTTTGCTGCGGCCTGGCGGTTTCGGCGAAGCTGAAACCGCCAGGCCGCAGATCATTCTGCGGTATGATATGCGCCTGGAGATGCATATATCGTGGAGACTATGGCAAGCAGATCAATCGCGCGCGGCGGTGCGGCGCG
>CALLYN010000180.1 GCA_937858455.1 uncultured Kouleothrix sp. | reverse complement strand
GCTTCTGAGCCCACCGTTGGAAACGGCCGGCTGGGCGCCCGGCCCGGCGTGTTCGCCAAGGCCGGGGATTCGATCACCGAATCGGCGTCCTTCCTCCAGGACATCGGCTGCGGAGCCGGGAGCCTTGGCGCCCACCGCGCGCTCGCGCCGATTGCACGCGCGGGGCTGCTTGAGCTTGTCGACGGCGCGCGCGACCTCGGGGGCGGCGTAAGCGTGCTGCCTGCCCCCGGCGAGACGCCCGGCCACCAGATAGTCCGGCTGCGCGCGGGCGGGCAGTCGCTCTTCTGCCTGGGCGATCTGTACCACCACCCGCTCGAAGTCGAGCGGCCGGAGTGGCTGGTCAACTGGGCCGACCCGGCCGCCACGCGCGCGAGCCGCGCGGCGCTGCTGCCCGAGATCCTGGCCGGCGACGCGCTGGTGCTGGCGACGCATATCGCGGGCTTCGGCAGGCTGCGCCAGGCTGGCGCGCGGCTACGCTGGGTGCCGGCATGAGCGACGAAACACTTGCCTGCCGCGCCGGCTGCGGCGCATGCTGCATCGCCCCCTCGATCTCTTCGCCCATCCCAGGCATGCCCAATGGCAAGCCGGCCGGCGTGCGCTGCGCGCAGCTTACCCCCGATAATCGCTGCATGCTGTTTGGCCACCCCGAGCGCCCGGCCGTCTGCATAAGCTTGCGCCCAAGCCGCGAAATGTGCGGTGAAACCTCGGCCCAGGCGCTGATCTGGCTGACTCAGCTCGAGCAGGCCACTGCGCCGCCGCGCGACCGCTAGTACCAAATCCGGCTGATCGCTTGCTTTATGGCGGGGCAGCGGGCGGCATTGCCGCTCGCGAAATTTCTTTAGGACTTTTCTTTGTATCGTGTGCGGTTTTCCGCGCGAGCGCGGAAAACCGCACACAGAAGACGAAATTGTGATGCCCTGTCCGGCGAAGCCGGGCAGGGCATCACAAAAAGAAAGCGCTCAGGTGGGATTGGCATAACAGTTAAGAAATGTTCCCGAACGGTTAAGAGTTTTCAACCACAAAAATTCACAAAGTATTGTATAAGTTTGGTGTAGCTTTCCTCAGCGGTTTTTAATCTATACACCGGGCCTGGTGTGAGTGTGCCCCTGCCTTGGCGCCTTAGCGGCGCGGCTCGGCAGGACATGCCGTGTGCCTGGTTTTGCCCGATGTGCCAGCGGGCGAACCGCCGTCGAACGTCAATTTCAAGCGGAAAATAGCCCAACACGTACAGACCGCGTCGTCTATCACCAGATCGTAGGAGGTGGCATGAAGCATTTCGCCGTCGTTGGAATCCTTGTGCTTATTGTCACAATACTTGTCAATCTGCTCCTGGGAAGCATCGGGCTGCTACCGGTGCAGGCCAGCGCGCAAGCGGTGCCGATCGACAACTTGTTCGGTTTGCACATCAAAGTGATCTCGTTTCTCTTCGCCCTGATCGTCGTCTTTCTGCTGTACAGCATAGTGGTGTTTCGGCGGCGGCCGGGCGACACTGGCTACGGCGACCATTTCGAAGGCCACACCGGGCTGGAGATCGCCTGGACGATCATTCCGCTTGGGATCGTGCTGTACTTCGCGTATATCGGCGCACAGGCGCTCGCCGAGACGCGCCGCGTCGACCCGCAGGCCATGCAGGTGAAGGTGACCGCCTCGCAGTGGGCCTGGAAGTTCGAATACCCCGACTACGGCATCACCTCCGATACGCTGAACCTGCCGGTGAACCGCCAGGTACTGCTGGTCATGTCGTCCACCGACGTGATCCACTCGTTCTGGGTGCCCGAGTTCCGCGTCAAGCAAGATGTGCTGCCCGGCGCCGATATGGTCAAAGAGCTGCGCATTACCCCGACGCTGCTCGGCTCGTACAAGGTGCGCTGCGCCGAGCTGTGCGGCACCTCGCACGCCTACATGGAAAGCCCGGTGGTGGTGCTTGAGCAGACTGCCTTCGACGCCTGGGTGAAGGATCAGAGCAAGGTCTCCGACGACCCGGTGGTGCGCGGCCAGAAGCTGGCGACACAATCCGGTTGCGCCGGCTGCCACTCGATCGATGGCAAGGTGATCGTCGGGCCAAGCTGGAAGGGGATCTACGGCGAGCAAGTGACCCTGGCGGATGGCTCCAGCGTCGCTGTCGACGACACCTACCTGCATACCGCGATTGTCGACCCGAACGCCCAGATCGTCAAAGGCTTCAACCCGAATATCATGCCGCCAACCTACGCCAAGGTGCTCACCGACGCGCAGATTAGCGACCTGATCGCCTACATCAAGAGCCTGAAATAATCAAGCGCCGGAAGGTAGGGGCCGGAGGCGGGCATCCTTTCCCGCTCACTCCTGGCCCCTGGCCTTTACTGAAATCCAAGGAGATCGTGCGTGAGGATACTCTCGTTAGGGATTGTTCGCGGGTTCATCGCCCAGATCATCGGCACTGCGGTTGGCATGGGCCTGGCAGTGCTCATTCGCATCCTGATCGGCTTGGACGCCTGGTCGGCCGAGCCGGTAGCGGTGGTTGGCGCGCTTGTCGGCGCGATCGCGTTTCTGTTCGGCACCGGCGTGATGTCCGACTGGACGCAGTGGGCGCTGGGCCACGATACCCCCGAGCATCACGAGCCCGACCCGCGCCTGCCGGGATGGGCGCACTACTTTAATGTCTCGACCGACCACAAGATCATCGGCATTCAGTACGGGGTTACCTCGGTGATCGTGCTGATGCTGGCCGGCCTGTTCGCGCTGATCTTCCGCGCCGAGCTGGCGGAGTCAGGGATGCAGTTCCTGACGCCACAGCTCTACAATACGCTCATGGGCCTGCACGGCATCGTGATGATCGCCTCGATCCTGCTGGGCGTCGGCGCGATGTCGAACTACCTGGTGCCGCTGCTGATCGGTGCTAGCGATATGGCCTTCCCGCGCCTGAACGCGCTGGCCTACTGGGTCAACGTGCCCGGCGCGCTGCTGGTGGTGAGCAGCCTGGCGCTTGGCGGCTTCGACACCGGCTGGACGGGCTACCCGCCGCTGAGCGTGCGCGCGCCGCTGGGCATGCAGATGTTCTTCCTCGGCGTGTACCTGGTGGGCCTTTCGTCGATCCTCGGCTCGATCAACCTGGTGGTGACGACGGTGCGCATGCGCGCGCCGGGCATGAGCTGGTTCCGCATGCCGATCTTTGTGTGGGCGGCGTTCGCCACCGCGCTGATCGGTATGACCGCCACGCAGCTGATCGGCCTCTCGTTCATGATGGTCATGATCCAGCGCCTGCTCGGCCTCGGCTTCTTCGACCCCGAGAAAGGCGGCAATGTCATCCTGTTCCAGCACCTGTTCTGGTTCTACTCGCACCCGGCGGTGTATGTGTTCATTCTGCCGGGCCTGGGGATCATCAGCGAGCTGCTGCCGGTGTTCGTGCGCAAGCCGCTGTTCGGCTACAAGTGGATCGCAATGTCGTCGATGGGCATCGCGCTGGTCGGCTTCCTGGTGTGGGCGCACCATATGTTCACCTCGGGCATGGAAGAGTACCTGCGCGTGCCATTTATGTATAGCACCATGCTGGTGGCCGTGCCGACCGGCGTGAAATTCTTCAGCTGGGTTGGCACGCTCTGGCGCGGCAAGATCGAGTACCCCACGCCGATGCTGTTTGTGCTCGGCGCGATCGTGGTGTTCCTGTTCGGTGGGCTCACCGGGCCGCCCAACGGCACCGTCGCCACCGACCTGCACCTGCACGATACCTACTGGATCGTCGGGCACTTCCACAACACCATGTTCGGCGGCTTCGTCTACCCGTTCTTCGCGGCGATCTACTACTGGTTCCCGAAGATGACTGGGCGGCGTATGAACGAACGGCTGGGCAAGATCCACTTCTGGCTCATGACGCCGTCGTTCTGGGTCATGACGTTCGGCCAGATGCGCGTGGGCCTGCTGGGCATGCGCCGGCGCATCGCCGACTACGACCCGGCGCAGGGCTTCGACAGCACGCACCTGGTGATCACCATCGCGGCGTTTTTGATCGCCCTGTCGGTGCTGATCTTCGTGATCAATCTGATCAACAGCATCCGCCGCGGCGAGGCCGCCACCGAGAACATCTGGCATTCGCGCTCGCCCGAGTGGCAGCTGCCCTCGCCGGCGCCGGCGCATAACTACGCCGATTACCCGTTTGAGGTGATCGCCGAGCCGTACGATTACGGCGCCAGCCCGGCGTATGTCAGCATCGACCCGAATGCCGGTAAAGGCCCCGCGCCCGCGCCGCACGGCCGGCCGCTCGCACCCCACGGCGCAGCCGGCGACTAGCGCCGCGAGAAGCGCAGGAAGACGCTCAGATGTTGGCGCCGGGCGCCGGCATCTGGGCGCAGCGGGCAGAATCGGCTCGTGGCGCGGACGCCACCGAACTTGCGTCAGAAAATGAGGAAAGCAACCAATGGATAAACCCCAAGCCAAAGCCGCCGAGCTTCGCCGCGGCGTGGTGATCCTGGTGATCCTGGCCGCGATGACGATCGTCGAGTACATCCTGGCCACGACCACCAGCCTGACGTTTCTGCTGGTGCTGATCGCGCTGGTGAAGGCTGCGATCGTGCTGCAATACTTTATGCACCTGCCGCGCGCTTTCGCCCAGGATGGAGGTCACTAAATGGCTGTCGATACCTCTCACGTGCATTCCTACGAATACAAGATGGCGAATGCCCGGCTCGGGCTGTGGCTGTTCATCCTCTCGGACTCGTTCGTGTTCCTGGGCCTGCTGGTGACGCGCTTCTACTTGCTCGGCGGCCTGCGCCCCGACCTCGACCAGACGCTTGGCCTGATTGTGACGTCGGTGCTGCTGGTCAGCAGCTTCTTTATGAACCGCGCCGAGACGGCGATTGCGCACGGCGACCAGAAGCGCTTTCTGAATGGCGTGCTGATCACCATGGTGCTTGGCCTGGGCTTTCTCATCGGCGTGGTGGGCTTCGAGTGGCGCAACGCGCCATTTGGCCCCGGCGACGGCGCGCAGGGCTCGTCGTTCTACATGATGACCGGCATGCACGCATTCCACGTGCTCACCGGCGTGCTGTTCCTGGCAGTGGTGTACCGCAATGGCCGCAATGGCCGCTACAGCGCCGAGCGGCACTGGGCAGTCGAGGCCTGCGCGAACTACTGGCACTTCGTCGACGTGGTGTGGATCTTCTTCTACCCGGCGCTGTACCTGATTGGCCGCGTGGCCGGCTAAGCAGCTGTCTGAAAAGGGTGCGCGAGAGGCTATGCTCCTCGCGCATCCGCCATTTCAGGCATGCTCTCAGCCCGAGTGCTGTATGCTCGAAATCGACAACCCCGAGACGCGCGCCGCACCGCGCCCGACCACCCTGGCACGATCGCGCCTGCAGCGCGCGCGCGGCGCCTTGTGGCTCGGGCTGCTCGTCGCCGTACTGGCGATCGGCGGGCTGGCGCTGGCGCGCTTGCTGGCGCAGCCGTATGTATTCCACGGCTCGCTGATCGACCCGCCCGCTGCCGCTCCCGATTTCACGCTGGCCGACCAGACAGGCCGGCCGTTTCGGCTGAGCGCCCAGGCCGGCAGCGTTGTGCTGCTGTATTTCGGCTACACCAGCTGCCCCGACGCATGCCCGGCCACCTTGGCCGAGTTTAAGCTGGTGCGCCGAAGGCTTGGCCCGCAGGCCGAGCGCGTGCGCTTCGTGTTTGTCACAGTCGACCCGCTGCGCGACAGCGCTGCGCAGCTTGGCACCTACCTGAGCAACTTCGACCCGAGCTTTGTCGGCCTGAGCGGCACGCCCGCCGAGCTGCGGCCAGTCTGGCGCAGCTATGGCGTAAGCGCGGCGGTACGCGCCGCCAACCCAGCCGCCGTCGACCATAGCGACCGGGTGTATGCGATCGACGCGCGCGGCCGGCTGCGGCTGACGTATGCGCTCGATATTGGCGCCGAGACGCTTGCCGACGACGTGCGCGCGCTAATCGACGAGGCACGCTAAGCAAGCACGGCGCCACCGGTAAAAAGGGGTTTGTATGCGTTTCCTGCGATCGCCGATCACCCAACGGCTGCTCACGACCTTTCTGTTTGGCCTGGTGCTGGCATGGGCCATGAGCGAAGTGGCCTTCGCGCTGCTGCGCGACAGCAGCGACCACGTACCGCAGCGCGTCGAGCTGGTGATCCCGGCCGGCACCGCCGACAAAGTCGCGGCCGGCGCCCCTGGCCCGGCGCTGCCGGCGGATCTTGTGTTCGTGATCGGCGACACTCTGGTGGTGAAAAACGAAGACAGCGTGAACCACCAGCTTGGCCCGGTGTGGGTGCCGCCCGGCACCAGCGCGAGCTTGCTGCTCGAGCGCGCCGATAAGTACACCTACGCCTGTAGCTTTCAGCCCAGCCGCTACCTAGGCCTCGACGTGCGCGCGCGTGTGACAACCACCACGCGCGTGCTGGCGGTGGTGCTGGCCGGCCCGCCAATGGGCGTGCTGATCGGGCTGTATAGCCTGATCATCCGGCCGCCACGGCGCGCGGCCGCGCGGCCGGTAGCGCTGTAAGCCCGGCAGAAGCGGGGCAAGGTACGTATTGATCAGCCTGTGTATGGTTTTTCCGCGCTACGGACGGAAAACCATACGCAGCTCTGCCGAAGACTGAACGCGCCAACTCCACCGCTCGCGCGAGCGGCGAATGCGTAAGCCCTGACTGATAAGCGGAGCGCTCCCATGCTCAGGCTATTTTTCAATAGGCAATGGTGGTGGACAACCCTGCTGGTGCTTGCCGCCGTAGCAGTGATGGCCCGGCTCGGCATCTGGCAGCTCGATCGGCTGGCGCAGCGCCAGGCCTTTAACGCGCGTGTGACGGCGCAGCAGGCCCGGCCAGCGCTCGTGCTCGACGGCGCCGCGCTCAACGAAGACCTCGCGGCCATGGAGTACCGCGCGGTCAGCGTCAGCGGCACCTACGACCACAGCCAGGAAGTTGCGCTGCGCAACCAGGTGCGCGATGGCCAATTGGGCGTGCATCTGCTGACGCCGCTGCTGATCGCCGGCACCAACCAGGCCATCCTGGTTGATCGCGGCTGGGTGCCTGAAGAACAGGCCAGGCCCGAGCGCCGCGCCCAGTTCGCCGAACCGGGCCTCGTGACGGTGCGCGGCGTCATACGCGCCTCACAGAGCCGTCCCGATTTCGGTGGCGTACCGGACCCTGCAACCGCGCCGGGCGAACGCCTGCTCACGTGGAATATGGCGAATGTCGAGCGCATCGCCCAGCAGACGAATCGTCCGCTGCTGGCGGCATACATCCAGCAGTCGCCCGAGGCAGCCTGGCAGGGCTTGCCAGCGCGCAGCCAGCCCGAGCTAGATCTGAGCGAAGGCCCGCACTTGGGCTATGCCGTGCAGTGGTTTGTTTTCGCGATGGTGCTGGCGCTGGGCTACCCGCGCTATGTCTGGCGCCAATCGGCCGGCGCGAGATCCAAAGCCAGCGCGCTTCCGTATGAATCGTTTGTATGCTAGCGGTCACCACAGTGGTTCTGATGGAGGTTTGGTGGGCCTTTGCACGCCCCCGCACCACCACCGCATCATACCTGTGGCGAGCTACTAGCGGCTACTTGAGAAAAGGCACTCGGAAGAACTGTGTTCCTCCGGTGCTCTTTTCATACAGCCGATGAAACCCTTGGCGCCGCGTGCCCATGCGCTACACGAGGCCCGCCATGCGCGGCCCGTGCGCGCAGTAGCCAGAGGTACCAACCCACACCGGCCATCGCGGCCGAGCTACACAACCTGCTCTTGGCTATAGGCGCCACTACAATCTGACGCCCCTTTCACCCTCGGAGCGATCGCCCGATCGCACTCCCTTCGGTTTGTGTTGCCTCGATTTCAGTTGACGAAACCCCAAGACTGAGTATAATCAAAAACGTGCAAAATTTCACTTATTTTCGGTATGCATTGCGGATGATACACGGCTAAACTGGCTCTGTGATCGCCCGATCGCGAGTAGCAACCGTCGCCTGGCGGTGTCAGCCGTTGGTCAGTTTCATTCGCCTAGCAGGAGGTTCCATGCGGGCACGTCGCCACCCTTCAAGGCTGCCTCTGGTTACAACCCTGTCTCTGCTCGCCGCGGCGCTGCTCCTTTCTGCTTGCGGCCAAAATCTCCCGGCTACGACGACGCACCCGGCAGGGGATTACGCGCAGCGCGTCTACGACCTGATGGTTCCAGTGTTCTGGGCCGCTCTGGGCGTGTTTGTGGTGGTCGAGGGCATTCTGATCTACGCGGTGCTGCGCTTCCGCCAGCGCTCCGAGAACGACGCCATCCCGGCGCAGATTCACGGCAACACCCGGATCGAGATCCTCTGGACGATCGCGCCGGCGCTGATTCTGCTGGTGATCGCAGTGCTGACGTTCCGCACCCAGGCGGTCAATGCCACGCAGCCGGCCGACGCAGTGCAGATCAAGGTGATTGGCCACCAGTGGTGGTGGGAATTCCAGTACGAAGATAAAAAGATCGTCACCGCCAACGACGTGTACATTCCGACCGGCCGCTCGGTGCAGTTCAAGATGACCAGCATCGACGTGATCCACGACCCGTGGATGCCGAAGCTGGCCGGCAAGACCGACGCGATCCCCGGCGCGCAGAATGTGAACTACCTGTCGTTCAAGACCGATAACCCCGGCATCTATCGCGGGCTGTGCGCCGAGTTTTGCGGCGAAGAGCACGCGGTCATGCGCTTCCGCGTGATTGCCGTGCCGCCCGACGTGTTCGACACCTGGGTGCGCCAGCATCAGCAGCCGGTAGGCCCCTCGTTCCAGCCCAGCGGCGCCGACCCAGCGCGGCTCGGCCCCGGCGACCCGGTGCGCGGCGAGCAGGCGTTCCTGAACGTGAAAAACCTGTGCATCACCTGCCACGCGATCGGCGGCTACAAAGAGGCGGTGGGCGTCACTGGCCCGAACCTGAGCTACTTCGGCAGCCGCGAGACGATCGGCGCCGGCGCGCTGCCGAACACGCCCGAAAACCTCAGCCAGTGGATCCACAACCCCGGCGCCGTCAAGCCCGGCAATATTATGAGCACCGTGATCAAGCCTGGGGTCGTCTCCGACCAGGATATCGCCGACATTGTCGCGTTCCTCGAAAGCCAGACGGTGCCAATCGAGAAGCCCGCAGAGCGCTAGCATAGCTGGAGGCAGCAATGGCAACACTTGAGCGTCCTGTCTCGCAGGTACGCATCCAACAAACCAAGGCCGACCCAGGTGGCTGGCTCTCGTGGCTCACCACCGTCGACCATAAGAAGATCGGGATCATGTACCTGGTATCGGCGTTCTTCTTCTTTGTGCTCGGCGGCATCGAGGCGCTGCTGATCCGGGTGCAGCTGGGCACGCCGAACAACACCTTTCTATCGCCCGACACGTACAACCAGATCTTCACCATGCACGCCACCACCATGGTGTTCCTGGCGATCATGCCGCTGCTGGTGGGCTTCGGCAACTACTTCGTGCCGCTGATGGTCGGCGCGCGCGATATGGCCTACCCGCGCCTGAACGCGCTCAGCATCTGGCTGTTCATCTTTGGCGGCCTCATGCTCTACTCGAGCTTTATCACCGGCGGCGCGCCCGGCGCGGGCTGGTTTGCCTACGCCCCGCTCAGCAGCAAGGCCTACTCGGCCACAACGGGCATGGATTACTGGGTGCTGGGCCTGGGCATCACCGGCGTGGCCTCGATCGCCGGCGCGCTCAACTTCATCGTCACCACGCTGAACATGCGCGCCCCCGGCATGACCTTCAACCGCCTGCCGCTGTTTGTCTGGACGAACCTGGTGACGTCGTTCCTGATTATCTTCGCCTTCCCGAGCCTCACCGTCGCCCAGGTGATGCTGTTCTTCGACCGCCAGTTCGGCACCAATTTCTTCAACCCGAGCGGCGGCGGCGACCCGCTACTGTGGCAGCACCTGTTCTGGTTCTTCGGCCACCCCGAGGTGTATATCATGATCCTGCCCGCGATGGGCATCATCTCGGAGATCCTGCCGACCTTCTCGCGCAAGCCGATCTTTGGCTACGCGTTCATCGCCTATTCCTCGGTGGCGATCGGCTTTCTGGGCTTCACGGTGTGGGCGCACCACATGTTCGCCACCGGCATGGGCCCGCTGGTGAACGCGATTTTCTCGGCC
>CALLYN010000179.1 GCA_937858455.1 uncultured Kouleothrix sp. | reverse complement strand
CGGCGATCAGCACCAGCGTCGCGTCGGGCGACCAGGCCAGCGCCGAGATCGGCTCGTTGTAGCTGTTCCAGGTGCAGAGCGGCCGGCCGGCCGGCTGAGCGCCGGCCTGATCGCGCCGCGCGTCCCACAGCTTCACGGTGTCCTGGTCGCGCGGCGGCTGGTTGTCGGCCACGCGCGCCCGGTCGACGCCGCCGGTGAGCAGCATGCGCTCGTCGGGGCTCCAGGCCAGCAGGCGGATCGGGTTGCGGCCGGCGGTGTCGTGCTGAAATGCGGCCAGCGTCGCGCCGGTGGCGCGGCTGAGCAGCCGCGCGCTGCCGTCGCTGTCGGCGGCGAGAAGCTGCTCCGGGTCGCGCTGGCCCCACAGGAGCTGCGTGCTTGTGACGGCCCGGGTGAGCGCCAGCAGCGGTTTGGGCTGCCATAGGTCGGCAGCATCCCAGAAGCGCACGAGGCGGTCGCCGCCGGTTGTGGCGATCTGGCGGCCGTCGGGGCTCCAGGCCACCGCTTGAAGGCCGCTGTGCGGCATGCCGGGGACGTACAGCTGCACGGCCTGCTGCAGCAGATCCTGGTAGGCCAGCCGGGCGCTATCGTCGGCGGCGGCCTGCCCGGTGTCGCCCTGCTCGTGCTCGGCCAGCCAGATCGCCGCGCGCAGAAACAAGTTGCGGCTGCTGCGGAACGACTGCATCTTCAGCACCAGCGCCTGCGCCGCTACCTGCTGGCGTGCGCGGTCGGCCTGCTCGCGGCGGCGCTCGGCCAGAATGTACTGCTGGATCGCCACAGCTGCGGCGAACACCGCCAGCAGCACGGCGGCCACCAGCAGGCCCTGCTGGCGGCGCAGCCGCCGGTTGGTTTGCGCGCGCTCCTCGGCCAGCTGGCGGGCCTCCTCAAGCTCGCGCCGGCTGCCCTCTTCTCTGGCGGCGATCGCCGCCTCGCTCGCGGCGATGAACTCCTGCTCAAGCGGGCTGAGGTCGGCGTAGCCGCGCGTGGTCTGCAGCAGATCGCGGCTGACCCACAGCGCGCCCTCGTCGCGGCGGTTCAGCTTTTTCCACTGCTCGGCGGCCGAGGTCAGGCGCTGGCGCTCGCGCAGGCGGTCACGCTCTTCTTCGAGCCAATCGCGCAGCCGCTGCCAGTTGCGGATCAGCGCCTCGTGAGCGAGCTCGACCTGGTCGTCGGCGGGGGTGCGGCCGTGCGCCAGGCGCACCAGGCCGGCGCCGACGAGCGCCGCCAGCATCCGGTCGACCCGGCCGCGGTCGTGCGGGAGGCTGTAGAGCGTGTCGCGGCGGATGCGGCGGCTGGTGATCTCGCCGAGCTGGCGCACCTCGACCAGGCGCAGCAGGATGCGCTTGATCGTTTCGCGGTTCTGCTCAAGCGCCTGGCCTTCGTAAAAGGCGTCGGCGGCCTGCTCAAGCGCTTTTCCGCTTTCGCCAATCTGGTGGTACACCTCCATGGCGATGCGGTTGCGGCGGCGGTGCTTCCACAGCTGCAGCAGCGTGAACTGGAGCAGCGGCAGCACGGCCGGGTCGCCGGCCAGGTCGTCGACGAGCCGGTCGACCACGCCGGCGTCGAAGACCAGGCCAACCTGGCGGGCGGGGTTGACGATCGCCTCGCGCAGCTCGGCGCGCAGCAGGCCCGTCACCTGCACGCGGCCGGCCGGGAACAGGCTTTCGAGCTGCGGAACCTCGCCGATCCGCGCCACGAACTCTTCGCGCATGGTTACGATCACGCTGTGGCGCGGGCCGGGGGCTTCGGCCAGCCGGGCCAGGTTCGCGGCAAAGGCGCGGATTTCGCGCCGGTCGTCCACCAGCGTAAACAGCTCTTCGAACTGGTCGATCACCAGGATGGTTGGGATGGGCCGCAGCCGGCCGATCAGCGCGGCCAGGTGCCCGTCGTCGCGCAGGAAGTCGTTCACGCGCCGCTGCTCCCAGCTGTTTGTGTCGGCGCGCGGCGGGCAAAGCAGGTGCGCCAGGCTGGCGAGCGGGCTCGATCCGGGCACGATCGGCGGGAGGTAGCGCCAGCCGGCGCTGCCGGGCAGCGATGCCTTCGTTGCGTCACACCCGGCGGTGCTGGCCAGGCGGCGCGACATCGCCGTCGCGCGCGAGGAGCTCGAACTCGCGCGCCTGAACCGCCGCCCCAACTGGACCTGGGAGCTCTCCTACGGCCAGCGGCAGCGTTTGCCGGATCTGGTCTCGCTGGCGGTGAATATCCCGCTGCCGGTGGCACCGGCAGCGCGGCGAGCGCGTGCCGTTTTAGCACATCCCGTTTATGTCACCTTACCAAAGTTACGCAACCGCCGCATGGGCCAGCATCCTAGTGGAAATCACAGAGCGTGGCTCCCCCGGACAACCGTGGTATATGATCGGCAAGTCGTGGCACTGCGGGCGTTGTGGCCGCTTTGAGTTCGGGCATTCTCGCAAAAAAGGGTAGCCAATGCGCTGGTTTCGCGTCGCGTCATCAATAAGGTCGCCGTGTCCTTTAAGGGGACTGGCTTCTACGTCAACGACAGCAAGTCCAGCGACCACAAGAAAGCGTCCAAGCCCAAGTCCGATGAGAAGGTCAGCGCAGAGGCCAGCGCCGAAACGGGCGCCGAGGCTGGCAAAGACGTCAGCCAGTTCGGCGATCACCTCATCGTTGAAGGCATTGCGCATCTCCGGCCGGTCCAGGGTAACGGTGGCGATTCCGGCTTGCACGTGCAGCAGCAGGTTCTTCATGGCGCTTCCTTCCAGACCACGTAGTCGTCCACGGCATACAGGCGGCAGGCGCCGGCCGCATGCCGGTTGCAGTTGTTCAGGGCGCGCTGGAGCGGGTCATCCCCGCCCTCGGCCCAGCCCCAGGCGCCGTTGGGCGCGATGGCGAAGGCGCGGGGCATCGGCTTCGCCAGGAAGGCCTGGTAG
>CALLYN010000178.1 GCA_937858455.1 uncultured Kouleothrix sp. | reverse complement strand
GATGGTTGAACGCGCGCGCCTCTTCGGTGGCAATTTGCAGCACCTGTTTGGCGCGTTTGGTGAATTTATCAAACGCCCGTTCGGACATAGTTGTTCTCCACTAGATCTAGTTCCTCTCCCCCCAGATGCCGCGTCGCGCTACTCCGGCTCGTTGCCGGCTGCTGCGGCCGAGTCACCGCTATCGCCGGGCTGGCGCATGCTCAGGCCCATGCGCTTGCGCGCCGAGTCGATACGAATAATGCGCGCCTTTACCACGTCGCCCTCCTGAACGACATCGCGCGGATGCTGAATCCGCCCGTCGCCCATCTCGGAAACGTGAACCAGGCCCTCGACGCCGTCTTCGATCCGCGCGAACGCGCCGAACGACGCCAGCTGGGTGATCGTTCCCTCTACGATCTGGCCAAGCTGGTAGCGCTCGTTCACCGTCGACCACGGCTCGCTCTGCGTTCGCTTGATCGACAGTGCAATGCGCTTGCGGTCGTGGTCGACACTCAAGATGTAGACCCTGACCTTGTCGCCGGGTTTGAGCACCTCGCTGGGGTGCTTCACGCGGCTCCACGATAGCTCGGAAAGGTGTACCAGCCCGTCGGCGCCGCCAATGTCGACAAAGGCGCCGAAATCGGCGATCGAGGTCACGACGCCAGTGCGAACGTCGCCCTCTTTCAGCGCGGTGAGCAGCTCGTCTTTGCGGCCCTCGCGTACTTCTTGTACGGCTTGGCGCTCGGAAAGGATGAGACGGTTGCGGTTGCGGTTGATCTCGATGACCTTCAGCGGCATAGAGCTGCCCACCATCTTGGCCATATCCGATTGCTTCTGCGTCTCGGGGCCGCGACTGATGCCGCTGACCTGCGACGACGGCACAAACCCGCGCACGCCGTCGAGATTCACCAGCAGGCCGCCCTTGTTGTAGTTGATCACCTTTGCCTCGATCACCTCGTTGTTCTCGAAGCTCTGCTGCAGCCGCCGCCAGCTCTTCTCTTGGCGGGCCTTGTCGACTGAAAGAACCGCGCGCCCTTCTTTATCTTCGGTCTGAACGACAAAGACTAGTAGCTCGTCGCCAGGGCGCAGAGCCCCCCGATCCTCCGCCGCCAGCGACTGCATTTCGCGCGCTGGCACCACCCCTTCAGCTTTCGAACCAATGTCGACCAGGATCTCGTCTCTGTCAACGCGCATGATCACGCCGTCGACGGTGTCGCCATACTGAAGATTGCGATAATCGTGCGCGGGGTTGAGGAGGAACTGCTCCATCAAGGCGCGGTCTTCCGCTTCTTCAGCAGACAGATCGTGGGGCGTTCCGTTGGCGTGGCTTGATCCGAGATCGACCTGCTCGTCGGCTGTAGCTCTTTCTTGCTCTTCCATGCGCCTTCCCTAATAGACGGGCTGGATGCGTAGCTACCCGGTAGCATGGGCTCATTATACGGCCTCCCATACCAAAACGCAAGGGTTTTCGTTTGGTAAGGCATCTCGTAGCGGTAGAGCCGCGATCGGCCTGCTGCCGCGCCGGCGAGCATAGCCATAGTTGACGGTTTACGGCCCGATGCCGTACAATGCCGGTAGTTCGTCGCGCTGGTTGGTGCGTTTTTGCCCAACTGTATGCGCACCATGGGCCGGCGCGCGCGGCGCGACCGGCAGCTGTTTTCCAAAGGTGTTGTATATGAAATCTATGCCGAGCGCGGAGATCCGCGCGCGATATCTCCGGTTCTTCGAGGCGCGCGGCCACACGATCGTGCCTAGCTCGTCGCTCATCCCCGGCAACGACCCGACGCTGCTGTTTGCGAATTCGGGCATGGTTCAGTTCAAAGATACGTTTTTGGGCCTTGAGCAGCGCCCGTATAGCCGCGCCGTGACTGCGCAGAAGTGCATGCGCGTGTCGGGCAAGCACAACGATCTCGAGGAGGTCGGCCCGTCGCCGCGCCACCAGACGTTCTTCGAGATGCTTGGCAACTTTTCGTTTGGCGATTACTTCAAGCGCGAGGCGATCGCTATGGCCTGGGATCTGCTTACCAAGGAGTTCGCGCTGCCAGTCGAGCGGCTGTGGTTCACGGTGTTCGCCGGCAACGATCGCATCCCGCCCGATACCGAGGCCGAGCGCTACTGGATCGAGGCCGGCGCCGACCCGAGCCGCGTGCTGCGCTTCGGCGAAAAAGATAACTTCTGGATCATGGGCGACACCGGCCCGTGCGGCCCGTGCTCGGAGATCACCGTGTACCTCGGCGACGACCTGGGCAAGATGAGCGCGGCTGGCGTGAACAGCGACGACCCCGACTATGTCGAGATCTGGAACAATGTGTTCATGCAGTTCGACCGCGCCAGCATGCAGCCGCTGCCGCGCCCTTCCGTCGATACCGGCATGGGCCTCGAGCGCATGTCGACGGTGCTGCAGGGCGTTAAGTCTAACTACGACACCGACGTGTTTCTGCCGATCATCGAGCGCACAATTGCGCTGCTTGGCAGCGACGAGGCGCACTACCGCGCGCACTTCGCGCCCTACCGCGCCGTGGCCGACCACAGCCGCGCGGTGGCATTTTTGATCGCCGACGGCGTGCTGCCAGGCAACACCGGCCGCTCGTATGTGCTGCGCCGCATCCTGCGCCGCGCGGCCTATCAGGGGCGCACGGTTGGCTTCGAGAAGCCGTTCCTGGCCGATGTGATCGCGACTGTGATCGACCAGATGGGCGCGGCCTACCCCGAGCTGCGCCAGCGCCGCGAGTTTATTCTCGAGACCACCGACGCCGAAGAGCGCCAGTTCCTGCGCACACTCGCGGGCGGCATTCACCGCCTCGGCGCGGTGATCGGCCAGGTGCGCGCCAGCGGCAGCGGCGTTATTCCCGGCGAAGAGGCGTTTACGCTCAAGGACACCTACGGCTTCCCGCTTGACCTGACGCAGCGCATTGCCGCCGAGCAGGGCCTCGCGGTCGACGAGCCGGCCTACGAGCGCGCGATGACCGAGCAGCGCGCGCGCAGCCGCGCCGCGACGCAGTTCAAGCGCGGCGCCGAGGCCGAGGAGCACGAACCGTCCCTGACCGTCGGTCGTGTCGCGCCCCGGACCGCGGTTCCATCCACCGAAAGCCTCGGGCTTCGCCGCGATCGAGACGCCCTCGACCGCGGCGCCGTTCTCGTCGACCACGCGGCCGGAGAGCGCGCATCCGAGATCGACGCGCAGCGTGACTCGGGTCGTCGTGCCCGGGCGCGGTCCGTCGGTCACGGAGGTTCGAGGCGGCAGGAACGGCGAACTCGTGCTGATCGTCGCGCCGGGGAATTCCGCATCGACGGCCCGCAGTCGCACATCGCGACCAAGACGGGCACGCCGGCGATGGGCGGGATCATCTTCAATCTCACCGCATTCATCTTGACCTTCGCCTTCAACCTTTACGATCGCCTCTCGATGCTCCTGCCGCTCGGGATTCTGGTCTTTTGCAGCATCCTCGGTGGCCTGGACGATCTGCTCCTGGAATTCCGCCAGGCCCAGCTCGGGCACGTCGTCGAGCAGCTCAAGCCCG
>CALLYN010000177.1 GCA_937858455.1 uncultured Kouleothrix sp. | reverse complement strand
CGCTCGAGGCGCGCTCGAGGCGCTCGCGCAGCAGCGGCAGCAGCAGCGCCGCGTCGCTCGCCACCACCGGCCGGCGCACATCGTCGTAGATGCGCGCGCCGCGCTGGTAGATGAAGCGTACGGCGTAGCGCCCCAGGTATGTGCCTTCGCCCACGACGATCAGCCAGTACAGCAGCGCCAGCACGGCGGGAACCGCGATCAGACCAAGCCAGATCGCCAATGTAGCCTCCGGCTGTGCGCCACCGAGGTGGCCCGAACCGATACGTTGGCGCGTTGCGAGGCATTATAGCACATCGATTTCTATGCTATTCTAGTAGCACCCAGCCGGGTGGCGACGAAAGAAATCGCGATGCACCAGTCGATCGAAGTTGTGGCGAATGACGCGGGCCTCATGGAGCTGATGCGCTTTGTCGATGATGTCGAGCGCTATTTTTCGCTTGAGCACGAGCAGGAATATTTGCTGCGCCTCTCGATCGAAGAGATCGCGACGAATATCATGAAGTACAGCTACTCGGGCCCCGCCTCCGGCCCGATCCGCGTCGAGTGCGACGCGACCAATGGCGTGCTGCAGGTGCGCATCTGCGATTGCGGCGCGCCGTTCGACCCCAACGACGCGCCCAGGCCCGACCTGACGGCCGATCTGGCGCACCGCCCGGTTGGCGGGCTGGGGCTGTTTCTGGTGCGCGAGCTTTCCGACGAGCTGCGCTACCACCACGACCCGGCCACGCGCTGGAACGAGCTGACGATCGTGAAGCGGCCGGAGGCCGGCGATGCTTGAGCGCATGCGTACCCTCGGCCTGTTCGGCCGCACGAACGATGCGCGCCTGGCCGAGCTGGCCGCGCAGCTGCCCGAGCAGCGGCTGGCGGCCGGCGACGTGCTGTTTGTGCAGGGCGCGCCTGGCTACACGTGCTACATGGTGCTCAGCGGCGAGCTCGAGGCCGTGGCGCACCAGGGCGATTTCGCGCAGCGGCTCGAGGTCTGCCTGCCCGGCCGGATTATCGGCGAGATGGCGCTGATCGACGGCAGCCCGCGCTCGGCCACGGTGCGCGCGCTGGCCGACAGCAGCGTGGCGGTGTTCGACGAGCGCGCGTTCACCGAGCTGATGCTGAGCAGCCCCGAGCTTACGCTCGATCTGCTGCGCGGCAGCACCGCGCGCCTGCGCCGCACCAGCCAGCTGATGATCGACGACCTTGCCGCCAAGCACGCCGAGCTGGCCCGCGCCTACGCCGATCTTGAGGCCGCGCAGGCCGAGCGCGTCCGGCTTGTCCGGCTCGAAGAAGAGCTGGCGGTGGCCCGGCGCATCCAATCGCTGTTTCTGCCGCGCACGATCGCGCAGCCGCCCGGCTGGCAGATCGCCGCGGTGAACCGCGGCGCGCATGAGGTTGGCGGCGATTTTTTCGACTGCATCCCGCTGGACGGCGGACGGCTGGGCCTGGTGATTGCCGACGCCTGCGGCAAGGGCGTGCCGGCGGCGCTGTTTGTGGCGCTGACGCGCAGCCTGGTGCGCGCGTCGTCGCAGGCGCCGCGCATGTTTCGGCACGAGCACGAGGCCGGCGCCGACGCGCTGCTGGCCGATACGCTGAGGTTCGCCAACGAGTATATCGCCACCGAGCACGGCGCCAGCAGCATGTTCATCACGCTGTTCTACGCGGTGCTGACGCCCGCGAGCGGCGAGCTGAGCTTTGTGAACGCCGGCCACAATTCGCCAATGCTGCTCGGCCCTGGCGGCGTGCTGCGCGCCGAGCTCGAAAGCTCGGCCCTGCCGATCGGCATCGTGCCCGGCCAGGCGTTCGAGGTGGGCCACGCCAGGCTTGCGCCCGGCGATACGCTGGTGTGCTTCACCGACGGCATCACCGAGGCGATGAACGCCGGCAACGAGCTGTTTGGCGAGCCGCGCCTGCTGGCGGCGCTGCGCGCGCACGCCGGGCTGCCGGCCGCTGCGCTGATCGACCGGGTGATCGCCGAGGTCGAGGTGCATGCCGGCGGCGCGCCCCAGTCCGACGACCTGACGCTGCTCGTGGTCAGGCGCGAGGCGGCGTGAAGCAGCGCGGCTACGGCAATGAAACGCGCGTGTTATAATACGCGCCAGCGCACCACGCAGCCAGCGCCGCGCCGCGCACCGTTTTCCGCTTCACCGAAAGGGCTAACCCGCGTGAAACAAGAGCACATTGGCGACGTGCTGGTGATCACCCTGCCGGCCCGGCTCGACGCCGCCGCGCTTGCCGATGTTGAGCCAGTGTTCAACGCGATTATCAACGCGCACCAGGGCAAGGTGCTTGTGGATATGGCCGAGGTCGGCTTCGCGGCCAGCTTGGCGCTGCGCATGCTGCTGATGGGCCTGAAATCGGCCCAGCCGCTTGGCGGCGACGTGCGGCTGTGCAGCCTGCAGCCGCCGGTGGCCGAGATCTTTCGCAAAAGCCGCTTCGATACGCTGTTCAAGATCTACCCCGATCGCGCGGCCGGCCTGGCGTCGTACGCGGGGTAGCAGGCGCCGGGGCGCACGCCGATCCTGCCTTCTGATCGCTTGGGGCGCACACAACCTATGCCAACACGCATCGGCGAAGTGATCGAATCGACAAGCACTGGCTTCACGGCCGGGGCCTACGAGCTGCTGGCGGCGCCGCCGTTCGGCGCGCTGGTGCGCGCGCAGGCGCGCGCCGAGGGCTCGGCGGTGTACGGGCTGGTGTACGATATCCGCACCGGCAGCAAAGAGCCGGGCGGCCGCGCGCTGGTGCGCGGGCGCACCTACAGCGGGCGCGAGCTGTACGACGCCGAGA
>CALLYN010000176.1 GCA_937858455.1 uncultured Kouleothrix sp. | reverse complement strand
CTGATGCCGCGCCTCACGCTGCCGGGCGCGCTGCGCTGGTGCTGGGGCCGGGCGCTGCCGCTGGCCCTGGCGGGCGTACTCTACCTGGCGCTGGTGCGCGGCTAGCGTGTTCCGCTCGCTGCGCGCGGGGTGCGCGTCGCTTACATCTCCACCGGGCGATACACCGCGCCCGTTCGAGATCCTTGCTTGCACTGTACAATGGCGAAAACAGCATGGACGCGATCGAAATCCAGGATCTTTATAAATCGTACGATGGCCTGAGCGTGCTGCGCGGCCTCGATCTGCGCGTGCCGCAGGGCAGCGTGTATGGCCTGCTCGGGCCAAACGGCTCGGGCAAATCCACGCTTATTCACCTGCTGCTCGGCTTCCTGAGGCCAAACCGCGGCACGCTGCGCGTGCTGGGCCAGCACGACCTCGCGCTGGTGCGCGGGCGGATCGGCTACCTGCCCGAGCGGCTGCGCTACCACCTGCACTACACCGGCCGCGAGTACCTGCGCTACCTCGGCCAGTTCAGCGACATGGCCGGGCCGCAGCTGGCGCGCCGCGTCGCCGACGAGCTCGATGCCGTGGGCCTCAGCGCCGCCGCCGACCGCCGCCTCGCGACATACTCGAAGGGCATGCTCCAGCGCCTCGGCATCGCACAGGCGCTGCTGGCCACCCCCGATATGCTGCTGATCGACGAGCCAACCTCGGGGCTCGACCCGGCTGGCCAGCGCGAGATACTCGATCTGCTGGGCGAGCTGCGCCAGCGCGGCCATACGATCTTCCTGGCGACGCACTTCCTCGACGAGATCGACCTGCTGTGCGATACCGTCGGCATTCTGTACGACGGCAGGCTGGCGGAACAGATCGATGTGCCTACACTGCGCGCGCCCGGCCGCTCGGCGCTGCTGAAGCTCGCCCACATCACTCCCGAGCTTCAGGCGCAGCTCGCGCAGCTCAGCCCGGCGGTGCGCTCCAGCGGGCGCGAGATCGCGCTTCAGCCAAACACGCCCGCGCTGCAGGCCCAGGTGCTGCGCGCGCTGCTCGACGCCAACGTGCCGATTATCTCGCTCGAACCGCAGAGCCGGCCGCTCGAAGAGATCTATATGCGCGTGGTGCGCGGCGAGCCAGGCGATCAGGCGCTGGAACAGGCGCCACCAGGCATGTTCGTGCCGCCTGGCCACCCCGACGCGCTCGCCGCCGCGCCGCCAGCCCGCCGCTCGAATGGCGATACGCTGCTGCGCGAGCTGCTTGGGCGCCCCGATGGCGAGGCCGGCCCGCCCGACTCTGAGCAAGCGAAGAAGTAACAGGTTCGCAGCTTCCAGCTTGCCACCCGCAACGTGTGAACCCCGCGTAACCCAAGGCGGTTTGCGAACCTGTGTCCCGAAGCAACCTGCAACCGTGTGAGTCCTATGGCCCGATCACTCTCGCGCACACTGCGCTTCACAATCTTCACGCTCGTCGAGTACACCCGCTCCGGCCGCATTCTGGTCGAGCTGGCGGCAACCACGATCTTCTTCTACATCTTCTTGCGGCGCTGGACATCCGCGCCGCCGCCGAACTACTTTTTCTCCACCGTCGCGCTGTTCGAGCTGGCGCTCAGCTTCTACACCTCGGCCTCGATCATGGCGCTTGGCGACCGGCCGCAGGGCTACCTGATCCTGGCGCGCCGGGTGGGCCGCAACGGCTACCTGCTAGGCTTGTACCTCGCAGTGCTGGCGATAGCCGTGGCGCTGTACGGCCTGATCAGCCTGGCGACCGCGCTCTACAACCCGGTGGCCGGGCTGACGCTGGCCGGCTGGCTGGCCGGCACCACGCCGCTGCTGCTGAATGTCGCGCTGCTGTCGGCGCTGCTGGCGCTCATGGCGCCGATGGTGCTGCCGGCCAGCGCGCGCCTGACGGTGCTGGCGCTGATCGCGGTGGCCTTTTCCGGCAGCCTGATCGGCGGGCAGACGCTGGCGGGCCTGCCGGGGCCGCTGGTGGCGGTGCTCAGCGTGCTGCGCACGATCTTCAGCACGCCGCTGCTGCCGGCGTTCACTGGCTTCGAGCTGGCGCTCAGCCGCGACTATAGCGGGCTGGCGCTGGCGATTCCCCTCGCGCAGTTCTCGCTCACACTGGGGCTGCTGGCGCTGGCGCTGTACGCGTTCGCCCGCCGCGAGATCATCTTCAGCGGCGCGTAGGCCGCACCCGAAAAGACGGCTTAGAGTAACCAGATCTAGCTGATTACTTGCTTTCGTGTGGGGGTTCAGCGGGCGGCGAAGCCGCCCGCTGAATTTTCTTTTTGCGATGCCCTGCCCGGCGAAGCCGGGCAGGGCATCGCAAAAAGAAAGCGAGCAAACGGAGTTGATAAAAACTCAAGGTTGACAACGCCGTGCCATGCGAGTAGAGTTAACCCACGCACGGAGGCACGCGATGGCAACTGCGCGATGTCAGCGAGATGACCAACGCCTCTACCGGTTGCTCAAGGCACTCGGCAACCCGGTGCGCCTGCAGATTGTACGTTTTATACAAGATCACCCCCGCTGTATTGGCTACCAGATCCAACTCCACCTGCCCGACGACGTCGCCCGCGCGCAGTCGACATTATCGCAGCACCTCAAGATACTGCGTTCTGCTGGCATAATCCAGGCCCACGACGACGGGTCGGCAACATGCTACGCGCTCGACCACGAGATGCTGGGCTGGCTGCGCGAGCAATTAGCCGATATGTAAGATTTGTACAGGCTTGACCGTCCGGTATCGATTGTGCTACAATGAACAATCGAAAGGTATCAACGGTTTCTTAACCTCGACGACAATCAAACAAGGTGCTAGCGCGCGATCCACGCCGATCGCACAGGGCACCACAGCCTTGTATACAGGAGAGGATCATGGCCCAACAGTTACGGCTGGTTATCGCCGACGACGAATCGCTCATCCGCATGAACCTGAAAGAGACCCTGGTCGGCCTTGGCTACCTGGTGGTTGGCGAGGCTGGCGACGGCGTGAGCGTGGTGAATCTGGCGCGCGAGCTGCGGCCCGATCTGGTGATCATGGACATCAAGATGCCCAAGCTCGACGGCATTCAGGCCGCCAAGGTGCTGACGGAAGATAAGATCGCGCCGGTGCTGCTGCTCACGGCCTACTCCGATCGCGAGCTTGTCGACCGCGCGCGCGAGGCTGGGGTGGTGAACTATATTGTGAAGCCATTCCGCGATGCCGAGCTGCTGCCGGCGATCGAGATCGCCATGGCCCGCTACTCCGAATTTCAGGAGATGGACAAGAAGATCGGCAACCTTGAAGAAACCCTCGAGACGCGCAAGCTGGTGGAGCGCGCCAAGGGCGTGCTGATGGACACGCAGGGCCTCAAGGAGCAAGAAGCCTTTCGCAAGATTCAGCAGCTTTCGATGAACACGCGCAAATCAATGCGCGAGATCGCTCAGGCGATCCTGCTGACCGCGCAGATCGAGAAATAGGAGCGTTCTTTGGACGCCCCGGCCACGCAATCAGGCGCGCCCAGCCCCCGCCGGGGGCCGGGCGCGCTGTTGATTATGCTGCGCGCCGCGCTGCCCTACGTGCTCACGGCGCTGGCGGCGGTAGCCCTGAGCCTGCTGGTTCAGTCGCTCTGGCAGCCCACGCCACAGCCAGCCGTAGTTGTGCCGACGCGCGAGCCGCCCGCCGCCACCACCGTAGCCGCCACCCCCCGCCAGATCGCCACCGCCCCAACCGCGCTGCCGCTCTCGCAGGGCATTAGCCAGCAGGAACTGGCCGATGTCCGCGCCGAGGCCGATCGCAAGCAGGCCCAGATCTACCTGCTGCTGGCGATTGTGCAGATCGACGACGCCGAGGCCGCACTGCGCAGCAATGAGCTTGCGAGCGTCGACCAGTCGCTCGTGGCGATCGATAGCTCGCTCCAGCTGGCCTACGATCGCTACGAGCGCGCAGGCGACTCGGCCAGCGACGCAGTGGCGCAGCGCCGCATGGAGGTGAGCAAAATGCACGACGACCTGTATCTCTACCCCGAACACATGGATCAGCGCCTGAACACGCTGCGCCAGCTCACACTCGCGCTGATCACCGAGCCGGCCCGGTGAAGTCTAAGGGACTTGGAAATTGGTCATCATCCGGCGGGAGGTTTGGAGGGTCGCAGACCCTCCAAAGATATTCGTTTTTCGCGCTGTGGCAGAGCCGCAGCTCTGCCACAGCGCGAAAGAGCATCTGCGGGGGCGGCAAAGCCGCCCCAAACCCCCACGAATGTTATTTCCAACGAAGTCTAATGCTCGCCCGCCCAGCTCGCCGCGTCGGGCAAGGTGACATCGCGCAGCACGCCGTCGTCGTCGATGATCAGCGCGGCGGTGGCCTCGCTTGGCCGCAGCTCGCGCAGCGTCTCCACCGCATCGCGCCGGTATAATCGCCGGCGGCCGATTGCCTGGCGGAACGAGCTCAGCAGCCCGCGGCTGACATACGCGTATAGCGTGGCCTTCTTCACCCCGAGCAGCGCGACCGCCTCGTCGCCGTCGAGATATTCCACCCCATCGATCATCTGCATG
>CALLYN010000175.1 GCA_937858455.1 uncultured Kouleothrix sp. | reverse complement strand
AACGCGTCGGCCTGCTCGGTGAGCGCCTGCTCGCGCCGCCGGAACGCGGGGCTGCTCAGCAGCGTGCCGAGCAGCGGCGCGGGCGCCTGGCTCTGCAGCGCGGTACGGACGTTTTCCAGCACGGTCAGCGCGCCGAACAGCCGGATGTTCTGGAATGTGCGGGCGAGGCCCAGCCGGGCGACGCGGTAGGCCGGCAGCCCGGTAATGTCGCGGCCTTCCAGGCGTATGCGCCCGGCGCTGGGCCGTAGAAAGCCGGTGAGCAGGTTGAACAGCGTGGTCTTGCCGGCGCCATTCGGCCCGATCACGCCGTGGATGGCCAGCGGGGCCAGGCGCAGCGAGTAGCCCTCGAGCGCATGCACGCCCGCGAACGATTTGGACAGGTTGTCGACCTCGAGTAGGGCGTCTGGCATAGCTACACTACGTAGTTGCTCACACCGCTGAAGTCTTCTATAAGAACTCGAACAGCTCGTCGCGCTCCCACTGGCCAACAGTGTCGCGGAACTCAGGCGCATCGAAGTTATCGATCGCCGCCTGGGCCTTGGCGATCTCGTGGCGCTTGACCGCCAGAAACAGCTTGACGAACTCGTCGCCGAGCGCCGCGCGCAGCACCGCATCGGCCTCAAGCGCGTCGAGCGCGGCTGGCAGCGTGGTTGGCAGGTCGGTGACGCCTGCGAGACCATAGGCGATGCCGGACACTGGCGCAGGCGGCTCGAGGCCGCGCGTGATGCCGTCGATACCGGCGGCGATCGTGGCGGCGAGCACGAGGTAGGGGTTGCTAGCCGCGCAGGGCATACGATTTTCGACATGGGTATTGGCGCCGCGGATGCCCTTGATGCGCAGGCCGACGGTGCGGTTCTCGAGGCCCCAGGTCGCGTTGGTAGGCGCGAACGAGTACAGGCGGTAGCGCTTGGCGCAGTTCACGGTTGGCGCGTACAGCGCGGCCAGCGCCGGCGCGTGGGCGATCTGGCCGGCGATAAACTGGCGCGCCAGGTCGGAGAGACCGTCGGCGCCGTTCGGGTCGTCGAAAGCGTTCGCGCCGTCGTCGAGGCGATAGAGCGAGTGGTGGAAGTGGCAGCCGCTGGCGCTCTGATCGGCGTAGGGCTTGGTCATGAACGAGGCGGTGTAGCCATGCTGCAGCGCGATCTCCTTGACGCCCTGCTTAAACGCGAACGCGGCGTCGGCGGCGGCGATATCCCAATCGGGTGCGAAGTTGATCTCCTGCTGGCCGGGGCCATACTCGGCGTTCGCGGTGATGATATCGACATCGACGGCGCGCAGGTCGCGGATGACCTGGCGGATGAACGCGCCGTCGAACTCGTTGCGCAGCGTGGCGAAGATCTGGATCCCGGTGTATGGCGGCGCGCCCGAGCCGGTATTGGCCAGGTAGAACTCGTACTCGTAGCCCACGCGTATGCGGTAGCCCAGCTCGCGCAGCGCGGCGAGCTGGCGGCGCGCCAGGTAGCGCGGGGCCGCGCCGGCTGGCCGGCCATCGTAGAACTTCGGCTCGCACAGCACGCGCGCGGTCGCGTCGAGCCAGGGCAACACCCGGAAGGTGGCGAGGTCGGGGAAGATCTTGCTGTCGGGAAAGCCCAGGTCTTCGAGATAGCCGGTGCCAAGCGCGACGCCGCCCTGCGCGTCGAAGCCCAGCTGGCCCAGCAGGAAGTTCAGCCCATCGGCGGCGAAGCGCTCGACGTGGCGCGCGGGAATCAGCTTCGAGCGCGAGATGCCGTGGGTATCGCTCTGCTCGAAGCGCACAAACTCGACGCGCTGGTCGGCGATCGCCTGCTTGATGTCAGCTAGCTCCATACCAGCTTCCTCTCGTTTCAGAAAACACGAAGACTCCGCGATACTGCACGGGTGCTCACAGGCGCTGTGAGGGCTTGGTTTGGCCGGCTGCGTGTGGGAATGGCCGATAGTGTAGCCGAGCGCGGCGCAGGTGTCAAATTGCGGGCGAATCAAACGAGGCCCGCGGCGATGCCGCGGGCCTCGGTGATTATAGAGAAAGCGGCGGCGTTACTCGCCGTAGCCCTCGCTCAGCACGTGGCGATACAGCCGCTGCAGCAGCGACATCGAGAGCGGCTCGCCCTCGGCGCCTTCCTCGCGCGCGGGCAGCAGCCGCTGCTCTTCGTACTGGCGGCGCAGCCGGTTAATCAGCTGATCAATATATGCACGCTTAGCGGCAGTGTCGGCATTCATCGGGAAGACTCCAATTCTGTAACAGTTTGTGAATGATCATTAAATCATTCAGCTATAGCTTACCACGATCGGGCGCTTCGCGCCATACATATTCCGACCGAAACGCGCTCGTGATTGTTACAATCGGTTTTCAGCGCCTGTAGAACCTACGCAGCTGCGTTGTTTATACCTCGTTTCGGGGCGGCTTCGCCGCCCTCGAGCCGCACATACAGCAAGCGGCAGCGCAGAAATCGCATTCTCTGTATCATGTGCGGTTTTTCCGCGCTGTGCGCGGAAAAACCGCACACAAAAGATGAACAAGTACCATGTGCCGCAGGCTCAATCTCCTGCCTTTAGGAAGCCGAAACACGCAAGTGCGTAGCTCCTACAACGATTTCAACCAGCTTCTCAGCACATTGTATACCGCCAGACGGGCGAGCTATAGCGCTGGAACCTGCCAGCCGCGCGGGTAGATCAGGTAGACAGTGCCATCGGAATTGGCCTGCCAGGCGCGCTCAAGCTCGGCCGCGTCGTACAGGCGCCGAACCTCGGCCTCAGTATCGCCGCGCGGGTCGGCCACAATCGCGCGCCCGCCGGTGTCGAAACCGGCAAGCACCAGCAGATGGCCACGGCTGGCCGGAATAGGCGCGTTCGCCAGCTCGCCCGCGCGCCACGCCACGCTGACGATCACCGGGACGCCGGCCTGCAGCCAGGGCACCAGCTCGGCCAGGCTGCCAAATCGCGCTACCGCCGCATCCAAGCCCAGGCTGCCGGCGAAGGCGGTGTTGAAGCTCCAGTTGCCATGCCCGTCGTAGGCGGGGTCGTACACACGCGGTGTGGCGATCTTGGCCACGGCGCGGCGCTCGGCAAACGGCGCCAGCTGCGGGTCGCCGGTGCGCGCCTGCCAGTAGGCCAGCGCCATCGACACCGACGTCGGGCTGCAGATATTCGGGCCGTCGGGGTAATCGAGCTGGGCGCGCGGCGGCACCGCCAGCTCGATCGCGGGC
>CALLYN010000174.1 GCA_937858455.1 uncultured Kouleothrix sp. | reverse complement strand
GGTCATACCGGGGCGCTGCGCCCCCGGCCCCCCGCGCAGGAAAACCCTGCCGGTTAGGTTCTTTTCTCTTTCTCTAGCTTCTTGTACTCTCCGCAGTGGGTCATACCGGGGCGCTGCGCCCCCGGCCCCCCGCGCAGGAAAACCCTGCCGGTTTTCCTACAACCTTTCCGGCTGAAAGCATGCCGTACCAATACCAGTGTCGTACGATCATGCCTCAGGGCAAACCAGCAGATCATTCTGTGCTACAAAGTATATCTCAAGGCACCGCCACACGTCATTCCGAGCCGCGAGGCATGCGCCACGATGGCTGCAACCGAGGCAGCATTCTTTAAGGGGCTTGGGGCGAAGCCCCAAACGGGGGTGCAGGGGTGCCGTCGCACCCCTGTCGCCGGGCGCGGGGCCGCGCAGGCCCCGAAAGCGTCTGGGGCGCGGGGCCGCGCAGGTTCCGGCTTGACACCCAACCCAAACGGGCTATACTGGCCGCACGATCAAGCGAAAGCGAGGCCCCTATGGCGCGAATGGTTCAGTGTGTGAAGTTTGGCCGCGAGCTGCCCGGCCTCGGCGCGCCGCCGTTTCCCGGCGCGCTGGGCGAGCGGATCTACAACCAGGTGTCGCAGCAGGCCTGGAACCTCTGGCCGGCGCAGGCCACGCTGATCATTAATCACTATGGCCTCAACCTGGCCGACCCGCAGGCCCAGCAGCTGCTGATGCAGGCGATGGAAGATTTCTTCTTCGGCGAGAATGCGCAGGTGCCCGAGGGTTGGGCGCCGCCGGCGCGGCCTGCGAAGGGCGGCGCGCCCCGCCGGAAGTAGCCGCCCCTCCGCGCAAGCACGAGCCGCGAGCGCGGTGGCTGCCGCTGCCTCGGCGCTGTGCTCGGCTACCCCAGCGATAGCAAGGGAATGTTCGGCTGGATGTGGAAGCGCAGCTGCGCGTGCGCCTCGCGCAGCGCCCGCTCCACCGCCGCCGGCCGGTCGCCGCGCGCGAAGATAAACCCCAGGTAGCTCTCGCCCTCGGGCAGCGGCACGATTGGGTTGTTCAGCGGCGCGGTGATCGCCACGTCTTCTACTCCTGCAACCGCGCGCGCCTGCTCGACGCCATCGACGCGGCGGAGGATGCCGGCGCCGGGGATGGGGATCATCATGACCCCGCCGGCGCCGCCGGCGCGCCCGAGCGACTCGACCGGGATGCCGCAGGCCTGGGCGACGATCAGCTCTTCGAGCGTGGCGTCGGTGCCGAAGCGCAGCGTCTGCGAGCACAGGCCGCCGATCGAGCGCCCGGCCAGCTCGACGATCCACGGGCCGTGGCGATTGACGCGCAGCTCGGCGTGGATCGGCCCGCCGCGCAGCCCGAGCGCGCGCCGGCGCTGCCGTAGAGCGCGCCGCCCGTGGCGACCGCCCAGAGCGCAGGCACCTGCGACTCGGGGATGTCGTTGCCGTAGCCGAGGCCGAGGTTGTTGACCGCCGTCTGCGCCGCCGACGTCGACGACTGCAGGTCGAGCATGTTCTCGTACGCCCAGTCGTGGTGCAGCGGCGACGTCGAGAGGCCCGCGCTGCCCGTGCCGCAGCACGGGATGTCGTCGTGGTGGCCGACGCCGAACCACGCGTCCGGGATCGTCGTGAGGATGCTCGGGATGATGGTCGACGACAGCGTCGACTTGAGGTTGGCGATCTCGCCGCCCATCGAGCCCGTCGTGTCCATCAGGAAGTAGACG
>CALLYN010000173.1 GCA_937858455.1 uncultured Kouleothrix sp. | reverse complement strand
CGCCAGGGCGGCCATTCGCCGTCGGCGGCCCCTCGAAGAAAATGAACGGGTTCGCCCGGTCGCCAGCGGCTAGCGCCTGCTTCACAATATTGTGCTCGGCCCACCACTGCGCTACCGTCTGCTCGAGCGCCGGAAACGCGAGCTTCGAATCGACATCTTGAAACGGCATAGTGTGAACCCTCCCGGAAAACAAAAATCCCCGCCCCTGCAATCAGGGACGAGGTTACAAAACCCCGCGGTACCACCCCGCTTGGCGCATGCGCGCCCGCTTGGCCAGGTGCTCGCTGCACCTGCGCCCGTGTAACGTCGGGCGAGTACGGAGCCAACTACTGCGCAAGCAACGGCGGTATTACTCGATAACGCCATGGCGTTAACGCCAAACTTGCGGTTCGTCGCTCAGCTCGGGAGGGATATTCGCCGGTTCGCCGGGCGCGCCTCACACCAAATGCGCGCTCGCTGGGCCAACGTTTGCCGGGTACTCTGCTCCTTCGGCGCCTGTATCCATATTGTACCACAGGCTGGCGTGCGTGCAAAGCGCTTGACGTGCTGCGAACATGTGTGCTATAGTGCAAAGAGAGCGCAGTGCTGGCCTTGAAAAGGAGTGTTGCAATGGCGAAAGATCTGAACAAAGTGCAGCTTACTGGCCGCCTGGGCGCCGACCCGGAAATGCGTCAAACGCCGCAGGGGCACGCTGTCGTCACTTTTCGCGTCGCATCCAACCGCTCCTGGCGCACCGCCGAGGGCGAGGCGCACGAGGATACCGAGTGGTTCAGAGTAGTCGCCTGGAACAAGCTAGCCGAGATCTGCGGCCAGTGGCTCAGCAAAGGCTCACGGCTGTATGTCGAGGGCCGCCTGCAGACGCGCCAGTGGGAAGATCAAGAAGGCCAGACGCGCTACCTCAGCGAGGTGATCGCCAGCGATATTATCATCCTGGACACTCGGCGCGAGCCAGCTAGCGCATCGGAAGTGGCAGCTGCCGCTCGCCCTTCGAGCATGCCGGCGGGCGAGAGCAGGGCGGTTGGCACTGGCGCGCGCGCCGCAAAAGTTGCCGCGCTGCCACGTGGCACCACCAGTTTTGAAGAAGAAGACCTGCCGTTTTGAAGTTGTAATCAAAAAGCTTCACTCCGCAGGCTATATGGTGTACAATAGAGTACCAGCGGTGCCGTGATGGCCCGCTGGTTTTGCGTTTGTATACGGGCCAATATGCGCGTGCCCCGCGCCGCCTGTGCAAGCAGTTGTCTCAAAGTGATAACAAAATCGCTCCGAATACGCGTAACTTTTTCGTCATAGGAGCAGTTTATATGAATAGAAAGAATTTATGCAGCCGACATTGTCAGACAGAAACCGCACAACAGCGTAGCCCTAGGCTAGCGCTGTGGTTGATGCTGATATAACAGCAAGGAGTGCCCGCAAATGCATATTTTAGTTGCCGATGACGATCTGCCCAGTGTGAAATTGACTTCCTTCTTGCTTGAAGAAGCCGGCTACCGAGTGTTCAAGGCTTACGATGGCCCGAGCATCCTGCAGGTCATCGAGCAGTACAACCCCGACCTGGTGCTGCTCGACGTTTCGATGCCAAAGTCGAATGGTTTTGATATCTGCCGCCAGATCCGCCGCACCTCCGACGTGCCGATCATCTTTCTATCGGCGCGCTCGCAGCTGCAAGATCGCGTTATGGGCCTGCAAATCGGCGGCGACGACTACTTGGTCAAGCCGTTCGAGCCCTCCGAGCTCCTCGCGCGCGTCGAGGCCGTACTGCGCCGGCGCAACAGCGACATGCTCAATCCTTCAGCCCGGCTGAGCCAGGGCGGCATCACGCTCGACCCTGTCGAGCACAAGGTGCTGTTTGAAGACGGCCGTACGATCGAGCTGACGCCGCTTGAGTTTCGCCTGCTCTACTACCTGATGAAGAACGCCGGCCGGGTATTGAACACCAGCCAGATTCTCAGCAAGGTGTGGGGCTACGACTACGAGGGCGAGAGCAACCTGGTGGCGGTGTATATTCGCCGCCTGCGCACCAAGATCGAGAAAGATGCCGAGCATCCGCACCATGTGCTGACGGTGCGCAACCTCGGGTACAAGTTCGAGATATAAGCTCTACATCGGTTCGGCCACGATATAAGGAGAGCGGCGGCAGCCATGGCAGCTGGCGAGAGTATAACGACCCATAACCGGTTCGGCATCCAAACCGCCCGGCGGGAGCTACTACGCGCTGTCGCTCCGCTCTTCGCACTCGTCTATACCTGGTGGCTCGCGTCGATGGCCCCCTCGCCGCTGCTTGGCCTCGCCCTGATTGTGTACGCGCTGGTTCAGCTTAGCCTGATTTTCATCCGGCGCCGGCCCCGCACCACTGTGTTTACCTCGTCGATGCCAACGACAGCCTGGATGGCGGTTGGCATCGACCTGCTGTTTAGCATCGCGCTGATCAGCTATGCCAGCCTGCTTGGCAGCCTGGTATACCCGCTGTATGTTCTGCTGATCGTGCGGGCGCTCTCGACATTCCGCCGATTGCCGCTTGCGCTGGTGCTGCCGTTTCTGTTCAGCCCGATATATATCTACGTCAAGCAGCTCGGCATGGCTACTCCGCTCTCGCCGCTCGACCCGCGCGCCGACTGGGGCTTGCTACTGGGTAGCCTGGCAATCGGCACTGCCGCGATCTGGGCTAACTCGCTGCAGCAGCGGCTCAACGGCGCGCTCCACCAGGAGCTGCGCACCGAGCGCATGGGCCGGGAAGCGCGCATTGGCGACCTCGAGCGCAGCGCCAATGATCTGCGCGCGCGCATGCGCCAGCTGCACGCCCTTGAAGAGGGCCTGCGCGTGATCACCAGCACGCTGAGCCTCGACGAAGTGCTGAATCAGATCGTCGATAGCACAGTCCAGATGCTCGGCGCGGCACGCGTGCATGGTGTCGTGCTTTCGCTTCAGCAAAGCGGCGATTTCGACCATCGCCTGTTTATGCTCGAAAGCCGCAAGGGCTACGACTGGGCCGCGTCGCTTACGCGCCGCGCGATGCGGCAAGAGGTGCCGATTATTATCACCGATGCGGCGCTGGATGCCGAGCTAGCCGAGACGATCCCGGAAGGGATGCGCTCGGTGCTGTGCGTGCCGCTGTTCGTTGGCGATGGCCCGGCCGAGGGTGCGCTGACGGTGGTGAGCGGCACTGTTTCGGCGTTTTCAAGCAGCGACGCACGCCACCTGACGGCGCTCTCGATGCAGGCTGGTATTGCGATCAATAATGCCGAGCTGCATAATCAGCTGAGCCAGCAGCAGCAGCTGTTGAAATCGGTGATCCGCGATATCAACGATGGCCTTGTGGTAGTCGACGTGCACTCGCAGGTTGTGATCACCAACCCGCGTGGCGAGGCGCTGCTCGACGGATCGGGCGATATGCAGCCGATCGGCGAGCGGCTGATCGCCCTGGCCGAGCAGATCCGCAGCGAGGGCAAGCCGACGCTGATGACGGAGATGCAATTCAAGCCCAGCGATGACGACGCTGGCCGCTTTTTCCAGGCGTACGCCTCGCTGGTGCGCTACGACGAGAGCGACGAGCCGCTGGTAGCGATCGTGCTGCACGATATTACCGCCCAGAAGCTCGAAGAGCGCTCGCGTAGCGAGTTTATTTCGATGGTGGCGCACGAGCTGCGCAACCCGCTCAACTCGCTCAACGGCTTTATCAAGGTAGTGCTGCGCGGCCAGGCCGGTGCGCTCACGGCGCTGCAGAATGAGTTTCTAACAATTGCCGACGGCCAGGTCGAGCTGCTGAAAAGCCGGATCTCCGAATTCCTTGAATACAATCGGGTTGAGGCTGGCCGCCTCACGCTCGATCCGCGCTGGAACGACCTTTCGCTGCTGGTGGCCGGCACCGCCACGCGCCTGAGCCTGCAGGCCGAGCAGAATGGCCTCGAGCTGGTGAATGCGATCGATATGAACCTGCCGGAGTGCATTTTCGACAGCGAGCGGATCGGCCAGGTGCTGAACAATCTGATCGAAAACGCGATCAAGGCCACTCCGCCCGGCGGCACGATCACGCTACGCTCGGAGCTTTACGCCAACGAGGTTTGGATCCGGGTGTACGATACAGGCGTCGGTATCCCGAAAGAGGAGCAGGAAAAGATCTTTCAGCGGTTCTACCGAGCGCATAACCGCGCCTCGAGCAAAGGCAACCACCTGGGTTTGGGCCTCACCATCTGCCAGCAGATTGTGGCTGGCCACAATGGCCGGCTGTGGGTCGAGAGCGAAGAAGGGCACGGCAGCTGCTTTTCGTTCTCGCTGCCGCTGACGCCGCGCGAAATGAAGTTAAATCAATAGCTGCCTGCGGCAGCATGGTACTTGTTCATCTTCTGTGTGCGGTGTTTCCGCGTTTGCTTGATCACGTATAGATTATGTTGCACTACGTGGCGAAGCCACGTAGTGCAACATAATAAGAAATTTGGGGGCGGCGGAGCCACCCCCAAACCCCCACCAAAGTGTAAGTGATCAAGCGAATGTTGGTATAAGTCCTATTCTTTTTGCGATGCTGGTAGGGCACACAGCCCAAAGCGTGGCGCGATACGAATCGCGCCGCGCCTTTTTTTGGCCGCGTGAATGTTTTGTTAACCTTTCATTTTATTTGTTCATTGATGAATCAGCGCAGTAAACTACAATCGTGTAAGAAGGAGCCAAGCCAGATCGGCGCCGGCAGTGAGAGCCGGCGGAAGAGAGGGAGCAGTGAAAATCGCGTTTGTTGCGCTTCCCGACCCCCAAAACCCCAATATTGTACCTCCTCTGCCGATTGGCTATCTTGGAGCACTGCTCGAGCAGCAGCGCCACATTGTGCGCATCTATGACCTAGCGCTGCACGACACTGCATCGATCGGCGATGGCCTGGCGCCAATGCGCGCGTTTCGGCCACATATTGTTGTTCTTGCCAGCACGAGCTCGGCGGCGCTAGCGGCCACCGAGGCAGCGCTCGATGGCTTGCATGCCGTGGTAATGCCGCTGGCGTTGCAAAACCGCCAGGCTGCGCCGGGCGAGGTGATGGCCCAGGCGCTCTGGAAGTACGAGCGGCCGCTTGCCCCCACCGATGAACAGAGTGTCATTTTCGAGGCGCTGCTTGGACTCGACGACGACCTTGACGCGCTGCCGTTCCCGGCGCGCCACTTGCTGCCGCTTGAGCAGTACCCATTGTTTACGCCGATGGGCGACCTGCAGACGACGATTTTAACCGGCCAGCAATGCGGCGCCGACAGCTTCGTGCCACGCAGCCCGCTGGTGATTGTCGCTGAGCTGCGCAGTGTTGCGCGCGAGCATGGCATCCGGCACTTTGTATTCAGCGGGCCGCCGTTGAATGCCGAAACGAGCTGGCTGCCCGATCTGCTGTATCACCTGGCGACCTCGGATCTGGGCATCAGCTGGGAGGGCAGCATTGCGTACACCCAGCTAAATCCCGACCTGCTGCGGATGTTTCGGCGCGCCGGCTGCGAGGTACTGAGCCTGCCGCTTGATGCGATTGAGGTGCTCGGCTCGAAGAGCGCGCGCGCTGACCTGATCGAGGTCATTGCGCAGGCTCACGAGCTTGGCATGGCGGTGCGCGCGCAGATCAGCCTGAATCCCTCGTATGCGGCTATGCCGATGCTGGTGGATATCGCTGCTACGTTTGGGCTCGACGACGTGCGCTTCAACGTGCCCGGCCAGGTGAGCGACGCACCGCGGGTCGCCGAGCCGGGGCTGGAAAACATCACCGAGATGGTGCAATCGCGCTACCGCACCAGCCTGAGCCGCCAGTTCTTTGTCGAGCGCTTTGGGCCGCGGATTGGGCCGGTGCTGTGGCGAGTGGGGCGCGCCGGATTGCTCGGGCGCACCTGGCAGCGGCGCGCCGATGGCAGCGACGATATGCCCTGGCCGCTGCCGCGCGGCGCTGGCGCGTAGAACCAGCAGGCCGCAAGCGACAAGCTCGAAGGCGGTGCCTTCGAGCTTTTGATTCTGCGCTGTGGCGCGATCGGGGTATAATAAAGGCCGTTTCCTGCTATGTTGTGGTACAGCTATGAGCGGCTTCTTCGCAGATGGCGACCTATCGCCCAACCGGATCGAGCTAGCCCGCCGGCAAGCCGCAGCAGGCGCCGGCTATATCGACCTAACCAGCAGCAACCCGACCGAGCAGGGGCTGCTGTTCCCCGCCGATGTGCTGCAGCAGGCTGCGGCCGAGTACCTGGCGGGCCGGCGCTATGTGCCCGACCCACGCGGTGCGCCAGCCGCGCGCGCCGCGATCGCGGCCTACTATGCCGCCCGCACGCCGCCGCTGCTGCTCGCCGACGACGACATCTTCATCACCGCAAGCACCAGCGAAGCCTATGGGCTGCTGTTCGCGCTGCTGACCGAGCCAGGCGATAATGTGCTGGCGCCGGTGGTGAGCTACCCGCTGTTCGAGTACCTGGCTGCGATCTACCACGTGGAGCTGCGGCCATACGCGCTCGACGAGGCACGCGGCTGGCGGATCGACCCGGCCAGCCTGCACGCCCAGGCCGACGAACGCACCCGCGCGGTGTTGATCGTTTCGCCGCATAACCCCACCGGGATGGTGGTGCAGCAGGCTGTGCCCGCGCTTGGCAGCCTGGGCCTGCCGATTGTGTGTGATGAAGTGTTTGCGGGCTTCCCATACCGGGCGGCAGCGGTGCCGCCGCTGGGCGCCCTGCACCCCGAGCTGCCGGTGTTTCACCTGAATGGCATCTCGAAGCTGTTCGCGCTGCCCGACCTGAAGCTGGGCTGGATTGTGCTGAGCGGCGCGGCGAGCGCGCAGTATGGCGACAGGCTTGAACTGCTGAACGACACCTTTCTGAGCGCCAACTCGCTCACTCAGGCGCTGCTGCCGCAGCTATTTGCACGCGGCATGAGCTTTGTCGGCTCGATGCGCGAGCACATCCATCGCAACCTCGACCTGGCGCTGGGCAAACTAGGCAGCTGCGCCGGCGTGCGCGTGCAGCCGCCCGACGGCGGCTACTACCTGTTCCCCGAGGTGCGCGGCTGGAGCGATGAAGAGGAGCTGGTGGTACACTTATTGGCGCATGGCGTGCTAGTGCATCCCGGCTATTTCTATGGGTATGAAGTTGGCACGCACATCATGATCTCGTGCCTGACCGAGCCGCGCAACTTTGCCGAGGGGCTCGACCGCTTGCTGGCGGCGTTGTAGGCCGGGGTTTGGATCGAGGAGTACTTCATGGCAATTTCGCTTCGCTCGCGCCAGCAGATCGCGCTGCTGCGCGAGGCTGGCCGCCTGGTCGCCGAGACATTCGAACACCTGCGGCCGCATGTGCAGCCTGGCATCACCACGCGCGAGCTTGACCGCATGGCTGAAAAATTTATTCGGGCGCGTGGCGCGATACCCGTATACAAGGGCTATAACGGCTTTCCGGCTACGATCTGCGTGGCGATCAATAATGTGATCTGCCACGGCATCCCCGACAAGACCCAGCTCCACGAAGGCGATATTATTGGCGTCGACATTGGCGCGAAGCTCGATGGTTGGATTGGCGACTCGTGCGTGACGCTGCCGGTTGGCGCGGTTGCACCCGAGGTGCAGCGATTGCTTGACGTGACCGAGGAGTGCATGTGGCGCGGCATTCGCGTGGCGAGGGCCGGCAACCGCCTGGGCGATGTTGGCGCGGCGATACAGGAGTACGCCGAGGCTAATGGCTTCTCGGTAGTGCGCGAGTACACTGGCCATGGCGTGGGCCAAGTGCTGCACGACGAGCCGCGCAATATCCCGCACTATGGCAAGCCCGGCACCGGCCTGCGGCTGCAGCCCGGGCTTGTATTCACGGTTGAGCCGATGATCAACGTCGGCAAGCCGGATACCACGCTGGATCGGCGCGATGGCTGGACGGTGCGCACGGCCGACGGATCGCTTTCGGCGCAGTTCGAGCACTCGATTGCCGTGACCGACGGCGAGCCGATTATTCTGACAGCGCTGTAGGGGCGGCGCGCTAGCGCGCGGCTTGTACGGCCTGCTCGATCGCCAGGCCTGCCGCGAGCACGGTGCGCTCGGCACCTGGTGCCCCAACGATCTGCACTCCGACCGGCATGCCGTTGCCCGCTCGGCCGAGCGGCACGGCCAGGCCCGGCAGCCCGGCCAAGTTTACCCATGTCTGGTAGCCCATAGCCAGGAACAGCGCGCGCCTGGACCAGCCATGGCGTGGTGCGCTGGTGGGGAAGATCGGGCTGATCGCCACGCCGCCCTCGCCGATAAGCGCGTGCACCTGGGCACGCAGCGCCGCGCGCCAGGCCGCGCCATCGACATGCAGCGCGCCGAGCAGGCGTGAGCTGGCTTCGGCGCCGCACCAGTAGAACAGCGAGCCTGGCGTGACGCGCGGGTGTTTGCGCAGCGCGCGCCACAGCTCGCCCAGCAGCGCCCAGCGCGCGCCCCCGCCGAAGCCATTGGCAATGGCCAGGCGCTCCTCGCTGCGCAGGTACGCGTTCCACCCCAACACCGCGAAGCGCCGCGCCGCCGGGGCTGCATGCACCGGCGCCATGCCGGCGCGCTCGAGCGCGCCTATGGCGGCTTTCACCGCCGCGCGCACAGCGTAGCTAGCTGGCACCACACCGTCGCTCAGCCAGTAGGCCGCGGGCTGGGCGCGCAGCGCCGCAAGATCGAGCGGCCTGGGGGTATCGCCGCGCATGATCGCGAACGCCAGCGCCAGGTCTTCGACGCTGCGCGCCATTGGGCCGAGCGCCTGCAGATCGGCCAGGCGCCCGCGCGACGGCGGCCAGTGGCCGTCTTCGGGCAGGGCCGCGCTAGTAGGACGTAGCCCGGCGATCCCGGTGAAGTGCGCGGGCAGGCGAATGCTCCCGGCGATGTCGGAGCCGATGCCGAGCGGCGAGCCGCCCGCGGCGATCAGCGCGGCCTCGCCGCCGGTGGAGCCGCCGCTTGTGCGGCGAGCATCCCAGGGGTTGTTGGTGCGGCCAAACAGCAGGTTGATCGTCTCTTGATCGAAGCAGTTGTCGGGGGTGTTGGTTTTGCCCAGCAGAATAGCGCCGGCGGCGCGGAGCCGGGCGACCACCAAGGCGTCGGCGGCGGGCACGTGCGCCGAGCGCGCGGTGAGGCCGCATGTCGAGCGTACCCCGGCGACGCCTTGCCGCCGATGAAGTCAGCATTCAGACCGAACGACGGCGACAGGCTGATGATGTACTGGTAGTCCGACCGCTCGCGGTAGCGCTGGAGGAGCTGGGGGTCCTTGTACAGGCCAGCGAAGTTGTACTCCATGAACGGAGCGAGCCGCCACGGGTACCGCTGAGCCTCGGCGCCGAAGATCCGCTCGACCAGCGGTCGCAGGCTGCCCGAGGCGTTGTTGATGATATGTCGCAGCTTTTTGAACTCGCCATGAACATCACTGACGATATGAATGGTGCCCTTTTGCAGAGTAAGGACGCTGTTCAAATGGGCGATCTCTCCCAGCGCCGAGCGGATCGTCGGGAAGCGCTGCGATCGCCTGCGGCATGATCACAGAAGACCATGCTTTCCGTGGCTTTGCGACGGCTTTGGCCTGCCTGATTCACTATGCCGCGGGCTATCCCGGCAGCATTGGCGCCGCGGTTTCCTTCGCCCGCACGCGTCGCCAGTCCAGCCCTTCGAGCAGGGCCGAGAACTGCGCCGCCGACAGGCGCATGACCCCGTCCGCGATCTTCGGCCAGCGGAACTCGCCGTCCTCCAGCCGCTTGGCGAACAGACACACGCCCGTACCGTCCCAGAAGACGAGCTTCACGCGATCGGCGCGCTTGGCCCGGAACACGTAGATGGCGCCATCGAACGGGTCGGCCGCCATCGTCTCGCGCACCAGGTTCGCCAACCCGTCCATGCCTTTGCGGAAGTCGACCGGTTTCGTCGCCACCATCACGCGCACCGCGCCCGTCGGACCGATCATGCCCGGTCCGACCGCTTCTTCTTCAATGCGCCGATCACCGC
>CALLYN010000172.1 GCA_937858455.1 uncultured Kouleothrix sp. | reverse complement strand
CGCGGCGGGGTGGCCGCGCGCGATGCCGCTGCCATCGCCCGCCAGCACGGCGCGGCGCGCTTCGGGCTTGGCCAGGTAGATCATGGCGAAGGGTAGGTCGTAGGGGTTAGCCGCCAGGCACGCACTGCTGAGCGCGCAAGCTTCCTCGACGGTGCGCGCGTCGGCGGTTTTGGCCGCCAGGTCGCGCAGCAGCGCCAGCTGGCGCTCGCCGATCACGCGCTCGGTATCGTCGGTGTTGGCGCAGAAGATCCCGCCGACGCTGCCGTCGTCGGTGGGGATGGGGCTGTAGGAAAATGTGTAGTAGGTTTCCTCGGGGTAGCCGTTGCGCTCCATGATCAGCAGCTGGGCTTCGACGTAGGTGCCCTCGGCGCCGCCCATCACCGAATCGAGCATCGGGCCGATCGCGTCCCAGATCTCGCGCCACACCACGGCCGCGGGCTGGCCGAGCGCGGTGGGGTGCTTGCCGCCGGCAATCGACTTATACGGGTCGTTATACAGCTTAATCAGGTGCTCGCCCCAGCCGAGCCAGATCGGCTGGCGCGACCCGAGCATGATCCGCACGGCGGTTTTCAGGCTTTGCGGCCACTGCTCAGCCGGGCCGAGCGGCGTCTGCGACCAGTCAAACGTGCGGATGCGCTCGCTCATCTCGCCGCCGGAAAATAGGTTCGTCACATCAACACCCACGCGCCTTGCGCACTGTCAACATCGGTTCAGCGAGGCGCCGGTGCCAGCAGCTCGGGGGGCGCCCAGCGCGAAAGAGGGTAAGCGTCGTTTGGCAAGCTTTGGCCGCGAAAGGATCGTGTCTCGGAGGTACAGCTTGAGGGGAGGCAGCAAGAACTATGCCGTGCCGCGCGGCTGGTTGCGCATGCAGGCCAGCCGGGCAGCCGCCTGCAAAGCTGGCCGATACAGCGATGAGCCGCAGATGGCCCAGCGGCTAAGCGTGCCAACAGCAACGCTCGGCGCTTAGCTGCCGATTGGGCAGCTAAGCGCTCTGCAAGGCGTGTGGTTTGCTGGAAGGTTGTGCCGTGGAAGCGGGGCGCGGGAATGCGGTTAGCGGGTGCGCGAAGCGGCGGCGGGCGTGGCCGATGCACGCGGCGACCACGCCCCTCTGGCGGCGGAACACCGCGCTACCCGGCGGGCTACACCAGCTCGTGGCGCTTGCGCCAGCGCGGGCTGCCGCCGTCGCCCAGAATCACGCGGCGCGCATACAGCAGCCGCTGCAGCGCGGTGATATGCGAAAACACGCCCACGGCGATCACGGCCCACTGGAGCAGGTGCAGCTGCGGGAACAGCGGCTGGAGCAGCATGCCGATTATCAGCGCGGTCAGCTTCTCGGGGCGGCCGGCGAAGCCAACATCGCACGACGCAACCTTGCCGCTGGCCTCGGCGCGCGCGCGCACATAGCTGGCCATCACCATGCCGAACAGCGCGAACACCGACCAGCCGGGCGAGGCCGCGCCGCTGAGCATGATCCCGAGCAGGATAAAGAATTCGGCGTAGCGATCGACCACGTGGTCGAACAGCATCCCGGCCGGGTTCGAGGTCTGCCCGGCGCGCGCGGTGGCGCCGTCGAGCACATCGGCGGCGGTCATCAGCAAGATCAGCAGCACGCCCAGCACAAAGCGCTGGTTCGCCACGGCATAGGCCGCGACCCCGCCGAGGCACAGGCTCGTCAGCGTCAGCATATCGGGCGTCAGCCCGACGCGCAGGCAGAAGAAGCCCATGGGGACGGTGAACTGCTCGTAGCGCTTGCGGAAACGGGTGAGTGTCGGTCGCATACTTCCTCCCTTACAGCTCAAGCAGCGCCGCGGTGCGCCGCTCGACTTCGCCGGACTCGATCGGTGCGGCCGGGCCGGTGTGCTCAATCCAGATCGAAGCAGTCGCCGCCCCATAGCAGCCGGCGCGATACAGATCCGCCGAATTCTGCAGGTATGCGTGGATGAAGCCGGCCAGGTAGGTATCGCCCGCGCCGGTGGGATCGTGCGCCTGGGTATGGTATGCCGGGATGCTGTAGAGCCGCTGGCCGTCGTCGATCAGCGACCCGGCCTCGGCCAGCGTTACAATCGCGATCTCGCAGCCGAGCGCCTTGAGCCGGCGGGCGGCCTCGGCGCCATCGGCGCGCGGGTTGACGCCGGTGATCACTTCGGTTTCAAGCTCATTGGCCTTGATCACGCGAAACAGCGGCGCGATCTGGGCGAGCTCGGGCGGAAAGACATGCTCGACGCGGCCGTGCGGGCCGATCCGCCGCAGCAGGCCCTGTGGGTCGAGAAACAGCGGCGCGCGCGTGGCGCCGCGCACCTGCTCAATCAGCTCAAACGATGTTTCTTGCAAGATCGGGCCGATGATCACCGCCGCCGCGCCGGCGCAGGCCGGCGGCACGCTTTCGATCGGCGCGGCCACGCCGAGCACGTCGAGCGTGCGGTCGCCGCGCGCGTCGTAGATCAGGCCAAATCCGCCGGTCTGCTCGCACAGCTCGGCGGCCGCGCCAACGCCATAGCGCGCCATGTCGGCCACAAAGCGATCGTGGTAGTCGGCGCCGATGCGCCCGACCAGCGTGGTAGCGTGGCCCAGCCGTGCCAGCGCGAGGCAGCTATTGGTTGAGCAACCGGAGAGCACGCGCTCGCCGGTTGTAGCTGTGGGTGTCTGAATGTAATCGTAGACCGGGTTGCCAAAAGCGACGATCATAGGCTCGTCCCGCGTGTCATGCCGAGCTCCGCGAGGCAGCGTTCAGCATATCGAAGAATTCTTGCAGTTTTTCATCGGTATGAAACGCAATGGTGATCTGTAGCTCTTTGCCGGTGCGGTGCAGCTTCACCGGGGTGCTCAGGATCTGCTCGATCTGGCGCTGCACCTCGAGGTCTTCGGCGCTGCGCGCGGGCGGCGCCTTGGCGGAAGCCGGCTCGGCGGCGCGGCCGCGG
>CALLYN010000171.1 GCA_937858455.1 uncultured Kouleothrix sp. | reverse complement strand
TTTGGACGTGGCTGACGAGCGCGCGGATCATCGAACCGAGCCGGCCGCGATCCGGTGCCACCGGGACGAGGCCGGCTGCAACCAGAGGGCGGGCCGTGACCGGCCCCACGGCGAGGGCGATCGTTTCACCGCTGGCGCAGCGCTCGACGATGGCATCGAGGGTGCCTTGCGCATCTGCCGCCGCGAGCCACGCGCAGGCGCCCGGCGCGGAGGTGAAAAGGACGACATCGATCTCGCCCGCAGCGACCTCATGAGTCGATCGGGCCAGAGCCTCGGGATCCTTCGGTGGGCCCCAGCGATAGACCACCAATGGCTCGATATCGGCGCCGCTCGCCGCCAACTCTTCATCGAGGCCATCCGATCCCGCGCCGTGATGTTGAACGGCGATGCGCTGCCCCCAAACACCTTCGGCGAGAAGGAAATCGAGCAGTTCGGCCGCAGTCTCGGATTGCGCCACCCAGTCCGTGACAAGCCCTGCCTGCTGGACTGCCCCATTGGCCTTGGGTCCGCGCGCGATGATTCGCGCCGCAGCCAGCGCACATTTGCCGCCGGCCCCGTGGCGGCCGAGCAGCTTGGCGAGCTGCTGGCAGCGCTCATGCCGATGGCGCGGCCAGGGGCGCCGCTGCCGAAATACCGCTACCCCTCGGCCGGCAGCCTGTACCCGGTGCAGGCCTACCTGTATGTCAAAGCAGGCCGCGTGGCCGGGCTGTCCGGCGGTGTGTACTACTACCACCCCGCCGAGCACAGCCTGGTGCTGCTCGACGAGCACGCTGTGTTCGAGCGCGACATTCACCACGCGGCGAACCAGCCGATCTTCGACCAGTCGGCGTTCGCGATCTTCCTGATCGGCCAGCTGCACGCGATTGAGCCGATATATGGCCCATTGGCGCGCGACTTCTGCATGCTCGAGGCCGGCGCGATCACCCAGCTGCTGATGACTGCGGCGCCGGCCAGCCAGCTCGGCCTGTGCCCGATCGGCGACTTCGATTTCGAGCGGGTGCGCCACGCATTCGCGCTCGACGACGGCCACGTGCTGCTGCACAGCCTGCTGGGCGGCCGCGAGGGCGAGGCCATGCTCGGCGCGCCTGGCCCTGAGCAGCCCGACGCCGCCCGCTTCATCGACGAGCTGCGCGCCTGGCTACGCGAGCGTCTGCCCGAGTATATGCTGCCGTCGGCGTTTGTGCTGCTCGGCGCGCTGCCGCTCTCGGCCAATGGCAAGGTCGACCGCAACGCCCTGCCCGCGCCCGGCGCAGCTGATGCCGAGCCAGCATCCAGCTACGTGATGCCACAGACCGCAGCCGAGCGGACGATCGCCGCGATCCTTCAGGAGATACTGGGGATCGAGCGCGTCGGCATCCACGACAACTTCTTCGACCTGGGCGGCAACTCGCTGCACATGGTGCAGGCCTACAACCGGCTGCGCGAAGTGTTCAGCCAGGAATTCCCGGTGGTGGCACTGTTCGAGCACCCCAGCGTAAGCCTGCTGGCGGGCTACCTGAGCAGCGCCGCGCCCGAGCGCCCGGCCCAGCAGCAGGGCGCCGAGCGGGCCGCGCTGCGCCGCGCGGCCGGGCAGCGGCGGAAAGGAGCCGGCAATGAGTGACGCGCCAGCCAGCATCGCGATCGTCGGCATGAGCGGGCGCTTCCCCGGCGCGCCCGACCTCGGCACATTCTGGCGCAACCTGCGCGACGGCGTCGAGTCGATCAGCGCGCTCTCCGAGCAGCAGCTCGCGGCGGCGGGCGTTGCCCCCGAGCAGCTGGCCGACCCGCAGTTCGTGCGCGCCAGCCCGGTGCTGGAAGACGAAGACCGCTTTGACGCGGCGTTTTTCGACTTCACGCCGCGCGAGGCCGCCACCACCGACCCGCAGCAGCGCGTGTTTCTTGAGTGCGCCTGGGCCGCGCTCGAAGACGCGGGCCACACCCCCGCATCCTTCGACGGCGCGATCGGCGTGTACGCCGGCGTGGGCGCCAACACCTACCTGCTGTTCAACCTGCTGCCTAACCCCGAGGTGATGCGCGCGCTCGGCGGCTTCCAGCTGATGATCGGCAACGACAAAGACTACCTGGCCACGCGCACCGCCTACAAGCTGAACCTGCGCGGGCCGAGCCTGAGCGTACAGACCGCCTGCTCGACCGGGCTGGTGGCGGTGGCGCTGGCCTGCCAGAGCCTGCTCGACTACCAGTGCGACATGGCCCTGGCCGGCGCGGTGTCGATCCGCGTGCCGCAGCGCGCAGGCTACCACTACCGGCCCGGCCACATCCTTTCGCCCGACGGCCACTGCCGCAGCTTCGACGCGCTGGCCCAGGGCACGGTGTTCGGCAGCGGGGCCGGCGTGGTAGTGCTGCGGCGGCTCGAGGACGCGCTGGCCGATGGCGACCAGATCTACGCGGTGGTGAAGGGCTGGGCCGTGAACAACGACGGCGCACTGAAGATCGGCTACACCGCGCCCAGCGTCGACGGCCAGGTGCGCGTGATCGCCGAGGCGCTGGCGGTGGCCGAGGCCGCCCCCGCGACGATCGGCTATGTCGAGGCCCACGGCACCGCCACGCCGCTGGGCGACCCGATCGAGATCGCCGCGCTTGCCAGAGCCTTCGGCCCGCTCCCGCCCGGCTCGTGCGCGATCGGCTCGGTGAAGAGCAACGTTGGGCACCTCGACACTGCCGCCGGCGTGGCTGGGCTGATCAAGACCGTGCTGGCGCTTCAGCACGGCCAGATTCCGCCGAGCCTGCACTTCAGCCAGCCAAACCCGCAGATCGACTTCGCGCACAGTCCTTTTTATGTCAATACGCGCCTGGCCGGCTGGCCGGCGCGCGCCCCGCGCCGCGCCGGGGTCAGCTCGTTCGGCATTGGCGGCACGAACGCCCACGTGGTGCTCG